>JAFLUI010000099.1 GCA_022508825.1 Oscillospiraceae bacterium | reverse complement strand
TCGGCAGTCTCCTGGTCACGCATCTCACCGATCATTACTATGTCAGGGTCCTGACGGAGGATAGAACGGAGCGCCGCGGCGAAGGTCATACCCGCCTTTGCGTTTACCTGACACTGATTGATACCTTCGATGGCTTTTTCCACAGGGTCCTCAACTGTGATAACGTTTACATGAGGCTTAGCGATCTCACCAAGGGCAGCGTACAGAGTAGTTGTCTTACCGGAACCGGTAGGACCCGTTACAAGCACAACGCCCTGGGGTACTTTAAGAATCGAAGCAAATCTTTCGTAGTTGTATGCGGTCATACCAAGGTCGGTGATCTTTCTTACGCCAACGTCACCGGTCGAAAGGATACGGATAACCACCTTTTCGCCGTGAACTGTCGGCAGGTTGGACACACGGACGTCAAGAGTCGTTCCGTCAACCACCTGGGTGAAACGGCCGTCCTGCGGGATACGCTTTTCGGCGATGTTCATGCCGCTTATGATCTTAAGACGTGTAACAAGCGAGTTATGTACAACGTTGGATATCTGCATCAGCTCGATAAGGTCGCCGTTTACACGTATACGGATACGGGTGAAGGTCTTGAAGGGCTCGATATGGATATCCGTTGCGTCCGCACGGAAGGAGTTTTCAACGATAGTGGTCGCCAGCTTAACGATAGGCGCGCTGTCGATTCTCTCTGCAGACTCTGCGTCGATGCCGAATGCGTCCTCGTCGGTGAACTGGTTCTCAACGCTGTCCAGAAGCGAAGCTGTATTCTGCTGGGAATAGAACTTGCCTATGGACTTGATGATGCCCGCCTTTGTGGAAAGCACAGGAACAACGTCCATACCTGTAGTTACCTTGATATCCTCAAAGATATAGAAGTTTACAGGGTCATGGGTAGCAACAGTAAGTCTCTTGCCGGTAATTTTGATACCGATGATAGTATGCTTTTTAGCCAGGGTCTCGGGAATCTTCTTTACCGCCTCAACATTTATTTCGATCTCGGGATCGTTAAGGTCGATAAAGGGAACGCTCAGCTTTTTAGCAAGCACCTGACCAAACTGGACATCGGTAACATATCCAAGCTCTATAACGTAATCACCGAAATATTTGCCGGGGATATTTTCCTCTTTCTTTTTGTCGAGGACATTCTGAAGCTGTTCCTCTGTAATAACTCCCTCGTTGACCATATATTCACCAATAGGGATATTTTTCATTATAAAGCCTCATTTCTCCGCAGATTTTTCACGGCATAGGACTTCTCTGCGGCAAAGTCCTGCACGGCATGAACCGTTTTATATGCAGCGCCCTGCGGCGCAAACACTACATTATATATATTATACCACACTTTTATGTCCGTTGCAACAGGGGGGTTGTAATTTTCAGAAATATATGTTAAGATAGTAGTATCGTATTTTCACAGTAATTATAAAGGAGAGATCTTAATGTCCTTCACTCACATCGAGAGCGGTATGCTTGGCTATTATATAGCCATGCACGTTATGGTATTCCTTTTCGGAATCACCATCGGAAGCTTCCTTAATGTATGTATCTACAGGCTTCCTGCAGGCGAATCCCTTACGAAGAAAAATTCCCACTGCATGACCTGCGGAGCATTTATCAAATGGTACGACCTGATACCGGTCTTCAGCTGGCTTTTCCTCAGAGGAAAATGCCGCGCCTGCGGTGCTAAGATATCCCCAAGATATATTCTTGTGGAAAGCCTCACAGGAATAATGTTCGTCCTGACCTTTATGCGGTTTGACGCTTTTTCCGAACACGGTCTTATGTATCCCGCATTCTGCTGTCTTTTTGCTGCCGGACTTATCGTCATCGGCTTTGAGGACTACGATACAGGAGAAATGACTGTAGGCGTCCTTCTCTATCTCCTCATTGTCTCCGCGCTTGCCCATGTTCTTGAAGTTCTTGCCCCCAACTCGGTTTTCCGGGGCTATGATGTAACTGTAACGGACGGTCTTATCGGTATGTTTGCCGTGTCCGTACCCTTTCTTATTTTCGGCTTTGTACTTACTCCCTTTATCTACAGCTTTTTTATAAGCGAAGACCACAAGTCCGCGCGGAAAATAAAAAGGCGTCTTAAGAAAATGAAGAGCGGAGATGCTGAAGCCAAAAAGCTCCGGAAGGCTCTTGATAAGCACCTTGCCGCCATAAAGGAGACAGGTCCAGTATACGGATTTGGCATGGGAGACGTGATACTCATGGCAGCGGGAGGTCTCATGCTTGGCTGGAAAGCCGCCGTCGCCGCCGCATTCATCGCTGTCTTTCTCGGCGCTGTCTATGCTGTCATTATCAAGGTCAGAGCCGCTCACCATGACGGTGAAGACGTAAAAGCCTTTGCTTTCGGTCCCTTCCTTGCCATAGGCATTGCAGCCGCTTCATTCTTCGGGACTGCTCTTGTCAACAGATATATTGATTTCCTTACCGTTCCGAAGATTCCTTCTTAAAGCAGGGGGTATTAAAAAATTAAAACTTATGCCGGTGTTCATTTAAGCTGTAATGTAACGACACAGGAGCAATATGCTCCCGTGTCGTTATTTTAGCTTTCAGAAAAAGTTCTTCTTAAGGATTTACAGGAACCTTTTTGTTGATGAATACAATATAAGTCCTTGACTGGGGACCCGGTGTTCTGGGCACTGCATCGTCAAACTTTGTTGTATCAAACATTCCGTTTATGGGCGAGCAAAGATTTTTGCACATTACAAGACCGTTTGTTTCTACAACAGTAGCTGTCCTGCCCAATGCTCTGTTATCTCTGAGCTTAGCCTTTCCGTCCATAAGAGAAGCAACTGTTACGCCGATGCCATCATTGGGATTGCCTACATAAGACCCATCCTGAGTAATGTTAAATGTTATGGTATAATCGCTTGTGCCGTAGTATGCTGCACCTAAAGCGAGCCTCCATTCCTTATTAACAGGAGCTTTTACAATAGTTTCGCCATCCGGCTCTGAAAGAGAGGAAACGCTTGCAGCCGGGGTATCCGGCAGCTTTCTGCGGAGCAGTCTGCCGGTGTATTTACCGTTAGCATAGTTATATGCCTGGGCGCTGCTTGCTTTCGGATAATCAACAATAATGATCTCAGCACTATTGTATATATCCAGTCTTGTCTGCTGATACATTCCTGCATTGGCTGCATCGGCAGCGCTTGCGCCATTGGCTTCAAGATACGATCTTATAAACTGCTCAAGAGCGCCGTCTGCGCCTGCCACACCGTTATTGTATATTCCCAGATCAGTGGCAAACCGCACAGACTCGGAGATATATGTCACTATTCCGTTCTGGACAGTCCTCTGATTCTCAATAAGAGTGGAATCAACATAGGTATTGCGGATAGGCTTGAACATCTGGATAAGTGATATCATAAGTATCGACAGTATCGCCATAACGATGATAAGCTCCAAAAGGGTAAAGCCTTTAATTTTTTTCATATCATCTCACCCTCCTGTCAGCTTGTATGTCCGACAACATACTTGTATCTCAGGTTGTAGTCTGCTTCACCGTAGCCATGGGTGTTGCCCACATTAGCATTATTGGCGCCGCCGCCATTATATATATCCTCTTTTTGTCTCTTATCAAGTGCCTGGTCATCAGCGTTGCGGCTTTTCAGAACATATACATCCACAGGGAAAGAATATGCCTGCTCCGGGTCTCTATTATTAGGCTTGGTATCGTCCTTCCGTACTATCTGAACATAGGCTTTTTGTCCGTTGTTATTACCATCGGGAGGCTTAGTGCCTGTTGAACCGTTATATTTCAATTCATAAGCTTCAGAACCGGTCTGCTTCTCCACATAAGCCATCTGGTTGGAAAGACTTGTGTTTATAAGGTAGTTCATCTTGTTTCTTCTTGCAACACCTGCATATATATCAGCCATAGTCAGGGAGGCAATACCAAGTATTCCAAGAGCTACAAGACATTCAACCAGAGTAAAACCTTTGAAATGTTTTTTCATAGTTCTTACCTCCTTAGTTCCTTGCGTATTGTCTTGCTGCCACACTAAGGTGAGGCTCACCGGGTGAATCAGCGCCGGAGTTCTTGTCAAGGAAGTAGATACCCGGTTTGTTTCCGCCCTCAATTTTACGGCAGAGTACCGAACCTACAACAACAGCATTATCCAGAGGATCACTATTGTAACTACCGCTCCACATACCGTTTGCAACAGTTATATCTCCTGTAGGCATCATTATATATCCTGCAATTGTGCTCTGATTGTTGAACGTAAGTGAGGACTCTGTTCCGCCGTAGATATCGACCTTAGGAGCCTTTGTTGTTCCGTTTGTAATGTCAGCACCGTTGTAGCATCCCTCTGTTTCAAGTGAGAAGCCGGCACCGGTACCGTTGAATGTAACGCTTTCGCCTTCTCTTATCAGAAGGATAAGTCTTCCGCCTGAACCTGTTACCTTTATGCCTCCCATATACTGTGAATCATATGTGCCAGAAAGCTCATATATCTGATCTCCGCCTGACAGGTCTATAACCATAGGCTTATCTGCAGAGCTGGCCGGAAGTACAGGGTAGCTATTTGCATCAATAATATCGCCGAGATTATTCTTTCTTGTGTAGCCTTCGACTCCGTCTGACAGATAATCCTCGAACAGATATGCACCTGTTTTAAGCAGGTTGAGTACATTGTCCTTGTGATAAATCGTGTCATAATCATATTCGGTATATTCAATTCTGCCGCTGTTGTACAGTCCAAGGTCACCGGTGTCGGGGTTGAATGCATCTTCAATATAATACTCACTGTAGTATGACTGCGGTGTGGGGACCTCAACGAAATTATCGCCGTTGAGGGTGAAAGGCAGGTCTTTATATAAGCGGAATATCTTGCCGTCGTCTTTTACAAATTTTTCGTATGTTCCTACACCGGGTTCACCGCTGAAGTTGATTATATTCCAGGGTGCTTCAGATGGATCCATATTAACACAATCGCTCAGCTTGCCTCTGTTCTGTACCTTGACATCGCTCAAATCATCATACCTGAGTATATGGGACCCGCTTTCATCACGGATCGCAAATCCGTTATTGAGCTTGATGTTCAGGTTCTTGAGCAGATCTCCACAGTCCATTGAAACCTGCAGATTTCCTTCCCAGTCAGTGGAGAAGGTACCTTCAGGAACAATTACCTCATTTGTGTATAAGAAACCGTTATTTATTCTGGCACTGTTGCTGCCGCCGCCCTGGAGCTTAACCGTATTGGCATAAATGTCTCCGTAATGCTCAAATGTTGCATCGCTGCCACCTGTTGCGATCACATCAGCAATTATGGAAATAGTATGTGACCCGTTTCCCACATGACCGCGGAGAGAGCTTTCTCCGCCAAGGAAAATATATGTGCCGTCAACATCTGCAGTGATATTTGAAGAGCCTGACGGCATATTGAAGCCTTTCATTGCAATTATGCTTGCGCCCTCAGTCAGGTTCAGATTGGAGGTTGATGTATCGGTTGTAAAAGAACCGAGAGTGAAAACAGTTCCGTTCAGACCGTAGTCGTTACCGCTGACAAACTTTGTTTCACCTGTATTCATGGTGGAGAAACCGCCGTCAACGTGAGGCGCCGCACCGCCTGCACCCGATGCTGCACCGCTTGTTGTAAGTGCCTGGCTTGCATTGGGCATATTTCTTTCAGTTGTTTCCAAAATAACAACAGCTGTACCCTCAACGCCTGCAACTGTAACGGTGGAGGTGATCTTGATCTTCATATAGTCCTTGCTTCTGCTGCCTGCTTTTATAGCATCCTGTACCTCCTGCTTACCTGTGGCACCGCCTGTAGTAAGCTTGTTGTATATATCATCTTTTGTCATTGCAGGATTAGTGGCATAGATTCTGTCAAGCACCTCGACCTTTATCATAGCAATATCGTATTCATCGTCATCCTTTTCAACTAAGCTGCCGTACTGCTCGCTGGGGCTTCCTACCTGCGGAAAAGTTACATAATATTCCATGCTCTTCTCTCCGTCAGGAACACCGGGAACTGCAGATTTTTTCATGGCATAGTTTCCTTCTTCAGGGTTGGTTGCTGCAAGTGTACCAAATGTGCCGTCGCCGACAACAGCATTTTCAGCAATACCGTAAGCAGAATCGTTTCCATATTGCTTTTCTGCTGATTCACCCTGAGACCTGATCTTATACAGATCAAGCTGCAGACCAAGACCCTGCTTCATAGGAGCTGTCTCTACGGTTGGAGAGCCTGCGGGATCTGCAGGTTCTTTTGTATAAGTATAATAACGCTCACTGCCTGCGCTGTCCAGATCACTGTTCCACTTATACGCATAATAACCTGCATCCTTCACAAGATTGTCTGCAAAAACATCCAGTGCAGAACGCGCAGAATAATATGCCTGATTCTCTTCAAACTTAGTGTAGATACGCTGATTTGCCGTAGTTACAACGGTCAGCGTCGCCATAAGCATAATGGTAAGAACTACCATGACAGTAAGAATCATGATAAGCACTGTACCGCTCAGACCCTTACACCGTCTAAGTTCTTTCATTCAGACCACCCTTTCTCTAAAATTAAACTCTCAAAATATTTTTATATGGGTACGACCGATAGGCACAAAGACCTATCGGCTTCCCTTAAAGCATTATTTGACCGCTTACTCTGCAGGAGGTGTTTCAAGCGGTTTGATATCGTCAGTTTCCTCCAATACCTTTTCAACATTGACAGGATTGATGGAATAAGCAACGATAGACATTGATACATCCTTATTGGTCTTTTCCAGATTTGCAGAAGTGACCAGAACAGTCAGTTCATCCCCTGCAATAGCGTCGATCATATTATATGCTGTTCTGAAATCATCGTCATTGTCAAATGTAATGTTCATGGTAGTCACACCGATGATCGAATCCGGATACGCTTCAGCCTGAACGCGGTTATAAACATCATAGACCTCTTGAGGAAGTTCATTATACAGGTCGGCAATTATCTTATTATCATATGCCAGGATGTGAGCAGGAGAAACAGTGTATCTGTATATGCCTCCGGCCCCTGTATAGTCAGTCTGGAAGCTGCTGTACTTGACATTATATCTTGCAAATATATCTCTTATATACATTTCATTAAGATACGGATCCTGCTCTGTCATGAACATTCCCTGTCTTTCATCAATATCCTTTGCCGCTGTCTTCATGTCTTCAATAAGAACGGAAAGCGTAGCTATTTTCTGGTCGATCTCATCTCTTTCGGACTGTTTTGTCTCCAGATTGTATTTTGCTGTATCGATCTCCTCAAACTTCGGCTTGATAAGAAGGAAGAAACCGGCAACCAGAATCAGTATTACGATAACTACGATAAATACAACTTTATCTCTGTAAGAAAGCTTCATATTCATATCTGTTCACCATCCCTTTCTTATTCTTCAGCAGGAGTCTCAACAGCTTCTTCAGCTGTATCCGATTCGATCTCAGTCTGACGCATTTCGAATGAAAGCTTGAAGACATAATCCTGACCGCCTGAATCAGAATTATCTGCCCTTGCGTAACCTGTATAGGTCACGTTATCGAAAATATCCTGTTCAATAAAATTCTGTGTCAGCTTTGAAGGTCCGCCCGAATCATCTGCCGAGCAATCCAGCGCTATACCTCCGCCGCCGAATGTCATTTTAGTCCATTCAACGCCTGTTCCGTTAAAGTTTGCTTCAATATCTCTTATTACATCATTTGTGAAAACAGGTCTTGACTCATAATTATCAGCCGCTGTAAAAATGAACTCCTTAGCAGCCTGTACCTTTGCAAGCTTGGTCTCAGCCGCATCTACAGCCGCGATCTGAGCTGCTACCTCAGGTGAGTCCAGATAAGCCTGTATATCGGCTGTCTGTCTGTTAAGCTCATTTACCTGAATATTTCCGAAGATCCATACAGCTCCTACAACAGCCGCCGCCACTGCAGCTGCGCCGATAACTGCTCCGAAGAAGCTTGCGCCCGCGCCGGAACGTCCTGTAGCAGCATCCAGCTCGATAAGGTTGATACGCTCAGTGTCCTTATTGGAACGGAACATAGCACCGATAGCGTTTGCATAAGCCTGGAACTCGAAGTTCTCATATCCGCCTATGTTATTGGGCACGCCCAGGATGCTTGTTTCGATATCCATCTGCTCCAGAGCGTTGGTAAGACGGATATACTCGGAAGTATCGCCGTAGAACACAACGTTCCGGATAGGATTGTCTCCGTTCCTGGACTTCTGGAACTGGAACATTCTGAAAACGTTCTCGTTTACAGCCTCGTATACATAATCCTCGGGATTGTCGTAGTCCTCGGGGTCTATGGAAGCAAAACGTGAGAATGTAAGCTGGTTGTTTTCATAAAGGTTAAGACTTACAAAGTTGGAGTCGATCTGAACCAGCAGCATAGGCATCTTAGCCTTGGACTTGGGGTTATTGAGGATGATTCTGGAGATCGAGTTGCAGGAAACAACAACCGAACGCAGGATGATGCCCAGCATGGAGAATACCTTTCTGAAGCAGTCAACCACTTCGAAAGGACAAGCCGTAGCCAGTACCTTAAGAGCCTGGACACCGTCCTCCTCTACCTCACCGGCAATGGTGTAGGAGATGGAATAGTCCTCCGAGATACCCATTGTGTGCTGCATCTGGTTCTCTACCATGCTCAACAGCTGGGTGCCCTTTGCCTTAGGGATGTGCAGCTCCTTGAAGATGATAAGGTTTGAAGAAATACTGATAACAGCTTCCTTATCAGCCATTCTCTTAGTCTTGAGCTCATCATTGATGAGTGTTGCCATTTTTGGTATATCTTTAATATGACCATTAACGATCAGACCCTCACCCACATCAATCGTAGTAGCGTCAGCAACCTTGATCTTTCCGTGGTTCTCTGTACCACGAATAATGCGGACGTGTCTGTCGGTAATATCAAATGAAAGCATACTCGTCACCTCACAAATTTTTAATATAGAATAGATTTAATATCCGAAGCCGCAGATGCGGCATATGTCCTTATTCTGACACAGGGAGACCCCCTGTCTCCTGCGCGCCCTGTCCTCAGACTTAGGTGATGTTCTCCATGGAGTTGTAGATAGCAGGAAGGATACCTGCGATAACAAGACCGATGGCAGCACCCATGATGATGATCATTACAGGCTCGATGATACCGACCAGACGCTGGATAGCTTCGTCCGACTCGTCCTCATAGAAGTCTGCGGATTTTTCAAGGATGGTGTCAAGCGCACCTGACTCCTCACCAACGTAAAGGATAGAACAGAACATTGACTCAAAGATACCTGTTCTCTGGATAGAAACAGAGAGCTGTTCGCCCTGCTTTACCTCGTCGATAACGGTAACGAAGGCTTTTTCAATGTAGCTGTTGCTGAGAACGCTTGCAGAGCGCTCCAGAGCTTCTACCATAGGGATACCGGAGGAATACAGGGAGGAAAGAGTTCTTGCAAAACGGCCTGTATAGATCTTTACAACAAGCTTTCCTGCCTTTGGTATCTTACATATCAGCTTATCGAACTTATACCGCACATCGGGGATCTTAAGTCCGTAGAAGATAAGGAATACTGCTGCTAAAACAACGCCTATATATATGTACCAGTATCCGGTCAGACTGTCCGTGATGGCGAACAGCGCACCTGTAAGACCCTGCATATCCTCCTCGGTAAGAAGGTCCTTGAAGGTAGGCATGATAAATGTAAACAGAAGGATAACGATAGCAAGACAAAGAACTGCAAGGATGATAGGATACATCATTGAGCTTTTGATCTTGTTGTTCAGCTTGTTCTGCTTGTCGTA
Source organism: Oscillospiraceae bacterium (assembly GCA_022508825.1). Classification (GTDB taxonomy): domain Bacteria; phylum Bacillota; class Clostridia; order Oscillospirales; family Ruminococcaceae; genus RGIG8773. The sequence continues at coordinate 622 of JAFLUI010000099.1, read as the reverse complement.
ATACAGCTCAAGACGGCGGATGATAACATCCAGCGAACCGGAGGACTCACCTGCCTGGATCATGGATACCATGAAGTCCGGGAAAGCACCCTGCTGCATTTTCAGAGCATCGGAGAAAGCAGTACCCTTCTGAACTTCCTCAAAAATCTCTCTGAATACCTGCTTTGCACTGTCCTTCTGCTGCTCCTTGTAGAGGATATCCAGCGCTCTTACAAGTGTCAGACCGGACGTAAGCATAGCGCTGAGCTGACGGCAGTTGTAGGACAGCTCCTTCGTTTTAAACTTATGAAGCGTAGATGATTTCTTGGAAGTAGTCTCCTTGTAGCTTGAGCAGAACAGACCCTTTTCATGGATCTTTTCCAGAAAGTCATTTACATCCTCGGCGGACATTCTGGCGTTTTTGATGGTATTGCCCTGAACGTCAGTGGCCGTATAGACAAAAGTCTTCATAAATATTTGACACCTCCGATATGGATAAAAATTATCTTCAGACGCAATCTCCCGCAGGTCGGGACCGCTCCCTGACAGGCTTTCACCCGGGGCACGACCCTCCCGCAGGCATAATTCGCCCACGATACTATAAATATTATAACATTTTATAATAAATTTAGCAATATGTTAA
>JAFLUI010000098.1:9641-10789 GCA_022508825.1 Oscillospiraceae bacterium | reverse complement strand
ATTATACCATAGGAGGTCGTTTTTGTCATTGTCCGTTTTTACTGGTTCGGTTCAGTATCGGGGCGGCTCAGCCTATATTATCAGGAGATTTGTTGACCTTTTCTATTTTAATTACGTTATTTATTTAGGATTAATTTTTATAGTTATTATATATATTTTATCTTCATCAGAATTAACATTGAAGCATAGATCATATTTATATATGTTGTCATAAAATTCATATTCTTTATTTATATTGTCATTATTTTTTGTATTTGGCTCTCCAAAAACATTTACGATGTCTTCATATGAACTATCAAAATTCAAGTTGTAAGAAGTTGTAACGTCTATATCCGTTTTTTTGCAAACGTTTTTGCTCACGAAAATACTATAAATTCCTTCATCAAGAATTTCTTTGACATCATTTGTATCAGATGCCAGAGTTGTTGAAAAAAAGGGTTTTTTATCATATAAAATATCAACATAAAATCCGTTTTTACCCTGATACAAATAATGCTTATCATCAATATATTCTGCTTTGTATGAAAATTTATCATCGATCGCCATAATGTTGTTAAGCGTAGTAGGCATTGTAAGCGTTTTGCCATTGATAATCAGCATATTTCGCAGATCGTCCATTGACATACCGTCCGGCAGCAGTACATTCTGCAAATCGTCTGACTCAGGCAAGGCTTCAATTTCCTTCAATGTAATTATTATTAAATATAATTTTGAGTCCTCAAAACAAATTGACAGTTCCATTTTTTGATTATTATTTTTAAATGCATAAACCTTACGATAAAAATTTTTTGCAGATGAACTATGACTTTCAAGTGATAAAGTAAAGTTTTCAGCTAAAAAATCATTTATTTCAGTTTCCTGTTCAGCAGAATAACCTGCAAAAGTCATTTCATGTATAGTCTCGTCTGTGTCATCATTATAATAATCACATTTAATGACATCACTTATTCCAGTATCTTTTTTAAATGACATCGTTCCAACGTTTGTTTTGCCATAATAAATATCATAGTAATTAAAATCAGTATCTGCTTTTTCAACTGTAATGTTATCACTGATATTCGATATCTCCTCAAAAGTACATGGAAATTTCAATGGCGTTCCGTCAATTTCGATCAAAGAACAGATTTTTTCAAAGCTCCATCCCTCGG
>JAFLUI010000098.1:0-9541 GCA_022508825.1 Oscillospiraceae bacterium | reverse complement strand
TCAACATCCTGACGAGTTTCTGTTTGTTTCGTTTCTGCAGATTCAGACAGGGGCTCAATTTCATCCAATCTGATTCGTATTAAATATAATTTTGAATCATCAAAGTCAATAGTAAATTCCATTTTCTGATTGCCTTGCTCAAACTCATATACCTTTCGATAAAAATCTTCTGCAGAAAGATCAGAACGGTCATATGATATATTAAAATTTTCGTCCATAAAATTATTTATTTCAGTTTCCTGTTCCGCAGAATATCCCGCAAATGTCAGTCCATCAATATTTTCCTCTGCTTCGTCATCATAATAGTAAAGCGATATAAATCTGCTTGTTCCGGTATCTTTATCAAATGAAATTAAACCGACATTTGTGCCATTATAATAAATATCATAGAATCCCAAACCATCGTTTGGGTCTTCAATTGTGATATTATTGATGCTTGAAATTTCTTCAAATGTGCATGGAAACTTTAAAGGCGTTCCGTCAATTTTGATCAAGGAACAGATTTTTTCAAAGCTCCATTCTGCAGATGCCGATGGGTCATTAGCTGCTTCAACATCCCGATCAGATTCTGTTTGTTCCGTATTATTTTTATTCTCTTGTACGGAGGTCGCAAAACAGCCGGCAGTTCCGGTTACGACCACGACGGATAATATCAAAGCAAGGACAGATGTCTTTTTCGTTTTCATGATAGACTTTATCCGTTCTTCAATTGCAGTCTTGCTGAAATTATTGAAAAACGGAGAAAAACGGCTTTTTCGTTCTTCCATGCTTATCAGCATTTTTGCATAAGCCGACCTGTTCTCCCTGCCGAAATTATGTACCACACTTTCGTCACAGGTAAGTTCAATATCCCTGTTAAAAAGTATGTACATCACCCACACCATAGGGTTGAACCAATGGATACAAAGGGCTGCTGCCGCAAGGAGCTTCAAAGCCGCATCATAATTGCGGATATGCACATATTCATGGTAAAGGATATACTGTAACTGCTGTTTGTTTTCAAAGTCTGTATTTTCGGGAAGTAAAATGACCGGATAAAACAGCCCGTAGGTCATGGGAGTCATGATGCCGCTGAACTGACGTATTTCGATCTTCCTTTTCAGGCGGTGTCCCTCAAGCCACTCTGTTATGGTGTCATTCTCAATTGGCAGGGACGTCCTGAACTCACGCCTGCACCTTAAATAAGACACTGAGAATGAGCCTGCCGGGATCAGCATACCGATCAGCCAAAGTATAGTCCATATAGATACAGACGGTGTCCGGGCAGATTCAGACGGGAGAGGTGCAGACGGGAGCGCTTCGGACGGCTCCGCCTGTAATGTCTGCGGTGTATCGCTGACGACATGACCGGTTTGTATTTCTTCCGCTGCCTCCCGATATACCGGCTGTCTGGCTTCATATGCTATAGTATCGGAGATTTGAAGATCGGACTCATTTTCTCTCACCAGAGTATCGGAGATTTGAAGATCGGACTTATTTTCTCTCACCAGCGAATAGACGCTGAACGGTGACGGAACCGAAAAAGGCAGAAGCAGTCTGGCAAGAGCGATTATCCACAATGCTAAAAAAGTCTTTTTAGGCAAACGATGTATTGCGATCATCCTGATAACTGCGATGACCAGAATCAAAACTGCTCCGCTGAAGCTCATTTGCAGCAGGCTCATAACAAACACCTCATTCCCATTCCTTGGCGATCTGTTTCAGCTTCTCCGCACAGCCGCTATAAGACGACTGTAGTATCTTTACTTATATAATACAACAGTCTTATAAATTTGTCAACCGGGGGTATGTAATTTTACAAAACTTCGGCATGGTGCATAATATTGTCCCCGGATCATCATACAATATAAACAAGCCGGACAAAAGCCTGATGGTATTTAACAAAAAAACAGAAAGACCGCGCAGCAATACGCAGACTTTCTGTGTTGCCTTTATTTTTTCCGATGTCAGCCTTTAAGCGGGACGGCGTTCTGCCTCCTGCAGATAGTCATATGAATAGCGTATCTCGTTGAAACGCCAGTTAAAAAGTCCGGTAAGAGCAACTACAGGCATGGTCAACAGAAACCACAGTACGGAAAAGGGGAGACATATCTGTCCGTAGAGGTTGAACATCAGCTCTGAGTAGTCCCAGACGTCCCACCCTAACCACAGGTTCACGATACAGCCTGCTATGAACTCCAGCAGAGTTATGACGATGGCTCCGAAAAGACATTTCATCAGCAGCGGGTCATCGGGACGGGCGGTGAAGTGACGGTACAGGAGCACAAGGCAGAGCCCTCCCGTAATGGTCATGCTCCAGTGGGTGTATCCTCTGGCAAGGACCTCTATCATTGAGTACAGGAACCCTCCGAAAAGGAAAAGTACAAGGTTTTCGGCAGCTTTTGGCATGGCTTTCCTCCTTGATATAAGTTGATTTTGTTTTTATTTTTCGTCAGCATCTGACATTATATTTAAGGGAAGTTATGTTAATTCTTCCTGACCGTTGACATATGATTAAAAAAATGGTAAAATAAAATTGTATAACTATATTTGTAAGGAGGAAGGATATGCGCTTTAAAAGATCAGTCATTGCTTTTCTGTCTGCCTGCGTGATACTGCTTTCCTCCTGTAATGACAGCGGAGGAAATGTCACTGTCACCGATGATACATACATTGCCCCGGATATCGGCGCCGCAGAGGGAACAGAGGATCCCGGTGAGGATACGGACGATGGGGACATTGCCCCGGAAATAACAGAAACGGAGCCGGAGGATACCGCCGGGGATACCCCGGATGCTCCCGGAAATGAGACCGATGACACGCCGGATATCCCCGATGACGATACTGACCCGGATGACGGCGTTCCCCATATATCGGAAGCTGATGCTGCGGACGGTGCGTCCCATACGGCTGCCACCACCGGGAAAAAGACGGACGCTCCTCCTGCCGCAACAACAACTGCTGCTCCCCCTGCCACTACGTCTGCCACAACAGCGGCGACCACTGCAAAGCCGCCCGCTCAGGTGGTCATACCAAAAATTAAAATGCCCGAGTCTCCCGGCACAAAGACCATCACCGGCACAAATACCGAGGTTGACTACAGCAACGCTGCAGAGGGGTACATCTCGGTGCTGTATTCGGGAAGCGCGGACGGAGGCAAGGTGCGTCTGAAATGCGGAAACGTTCAGTACGACCATGACCTTGCTGCGGGGAAAAGGGAATATTTCCCTCTCATGGACAGCGGAAGCTATTCGGTAAAGGTCTACGAGCACGTTTCGGGAGCAAATTACGCCCAGCTTATCGACGACAGCTTTGATGTGACCCTGAGAAGCACTACGGAAATGTACCTCTATCCGAATAAATACATAACCTTCAGCAGCAGCTCCTCCTGTGTTAAAAAGGCGGCTGAGCTGTGCGCAGGTGAAACGGACGATGTGGAGAAGATAGCTCAGATATTCACATATCTGGCTGATAATATAGTATACGACAAGCAGCTTGCGGCTACCGTCCAGAGCGGGTATGTGCCCGACCCGGACTCCACGCTGTCCTCGAAAAAGGGGATATGCTTCGATTATGCGTCCCTTTTTGCGGCGATGTGCCGTTCTCAGGGGATACCTGCAAGGCTTGTGATAGGCTACGCATCTCCTGACATCTATCACGCATGGAACGAGATATACACTGATGAAACGGGATGGATAACTCCCGAGCTGTTCTTTAAAAAGAAGGGCTACAACATCGCGGACGCCACCTTCTATGCAAGCAATCCGGATAAAGAAAAGATAGCAGCCTATATTTCCAATGACGGGAATTATACGGCGATGTACAGATATTAAAAGGGGGAGAAAATTATGGCACGTAAAATACTTACCGATGAGGAGACCGCTTTTTTCTGCGAGCAGCTTTCAATGCTTATGGAGGCGGGCATACCTCTTGCGGACGGGATCGAGGTCCTTTCCGAGGATGCAGGAGATGACCGTTTCAGGGAGATTTCAAAGACTCTGCTGGCTGAGATGAATGAGGACGTGACCCTGTTTGACGCTATGGAGCGGTCGGAGATGTTCCCCGATTATGCGGTGAAGATGGTGAAGATAGGCTCGGTGACAGGACGTCTGGAGGATGCGCTGAAAGGCTTGTCCGACTACTATTCAAAGCGGGCAGACCTGCGTCAGACGGTGAAAAGCGCAGTTTCCCATCCGCTTATACTTCTTGCCATGATGACCGCTGTTATCGTGGTGCTGGTCATAAAGGTAATACCCATGTTCAGGGACATCTTTTCACAGTTTGACGACAATGCTGCGGCGGCTGTTGAGGAAAGCGTATCCTTTGCATACACCCTTGGTACTATTGTAATGATAGTCCTTGCGGCGGTGCTGGTTATTACTATTATAACAGCGGTACTTATGGGGATACCCTCTGCAAGACGGGGTCTTTCAAGACTTTTTTCAAATTTTGTATTTACTAAGGGGATGTCCGAAGCAATGGCTATGGCGGACGTTACCAACGCTATGACGATGATGGCGGAGTGCGGCATCTCTCCCGAGCAGTCCCTTGAGCTTACGGAGGGACTTACGGAAAACAAGCGTGTGCGGAGCCGTATCAAGGAGTGCGAAAGGCTTCTTCTGGACGGGGCGTATTTTGCGGACGCAGTAAGGGATTCAAAGCTTCTGCCGGGTGTCTATGCACACTCTCTTAAGGTTGCGTACAAGTCCGGTACTATAGATTCTGCGTGGGAGAAGATCAGTGTCCGCTTCGGTCAGGAGTGCGACAGGAAAATTTACGGGGCGGTGTCCTTTATTGAGCCTGCCATAATTGGTATACTTGCTGTAATAATCGGAGCAGTTTTACTGACAGTAATGCTTCCTCTGACGGACATAATAAGCAGCGTTGGCTGATCTGAAAAGAGGGGTATTATGAAAAAAACCGGCGTAAGGTGGATGACGGTGCTGTCCGTGGCGCTGTTTGCAGCCATAATGATATGGCTTGTGGTGTCCGTGGGAAATGCGGGGAAGTCCTCGGGAAGAAAGCGTTCCGATGCGATGTACACCACCATAATGAACAGTGCGTCCCTGTGCTATTCGATAGAGGGGGAGTATCCGCCCGACATTGAATATCTGGAAAATAACTACGGCGTGCATATTGACCGTGACAGGTATGTTGTCCACTATGAATATTTCGGGGCAAACATTCGTCCTACAGTCACGATCGTAGAGCGGGGAAGCCCCCGCGGGCAGTCCGCTGCTAATTATGAGCGTAACAGTTAAATACAACACGGAAACATTAATTTGTTGAAAGGGGTGGAAACGGCAATGAACAGGCTTGGTTCAAAACAGTTGACGGAAACAATAAGCTCGGCAGGAAGCATGGTGCTGTTTCTTATCTTTACGGTAAGCTGTCTTATTATAATAAGTGTGGCTGCGTCTGCTTACGGACGTATCTCGGAAAATTACGATGACACCTTCAATTCTGCGGCGGCGGTGAGATACGTCACAAATAAGCTCCGCTCCTGCGAAAGCGCGGAGGTGCTGCAAAACGGGGACATCATACTTTATTTTTCGGGGTACAAGACTATTATTTATGAGCGGGGCGGCATACTGTACGAAAGGCTCTTTCCCGATGCTGCGGAGGTGACTGCAGAGGGCGGAGAAGCGGTCTTTCATGCAGAGAATTACTCGGCAGAGCTTTATGGGAACGGTCTGATCTCCGTATCTGCGTCAGGCGGCGGGGGAGATCTTTTTACCGCATACTGCCGGGTTCCGGATGGGGGGCATACATAGTGAAAAGTCCTATCAGACCGGTGACAAAGCCGGGACAGTTCAATCTGTTCTTTCTGGAAATGATAATCGTACTGCTGTTTTTCTGCATCGCTGCTGTGGTGATACTCAGAGCCTTTGCGGTCTCCGACAGGCTTGCAAGGGAAAGCAGACGGACGGAAAGCATGGCGTTCTGCGCCCAGTCGGCGGCGGAGCTTTATTCGGAGACCTACAGCGTTTCAGCGGCGGCGGAGGAGATGTTCGGCATATCGGGAATGGAAAACGCTTCCCGTATAACCATACCTCTTAATGACAGGTGCGTCTATTCGGTAAAGGATCCCGCACTGTTTATGACCATGACCGAAACAAAGGAAAATTTTGGCGGGGGAATGCTTTTTACCCTTCATATAGGATTTGAAAATGACCGGGGGGAGCTTATTTACGAGGTATCCTCGGGAGCGTACAGATCCAACACCGAAAGGGCGGTGGTCTGATTTGAAAAGCAGAACAGAGCGTCCCGTGGGGATAGGCACGGGCTATCTTTCCATAATGATGATATTTGTTGTGCTGTGTCTGACTATGCTGGCGGCGCTGTCCTATTCCACGGCGTCCACCGAAAACGGATACAGTCAGAAAAGCGGGGAATATACAAAGGCGTATTATGCAGCTGATCTTTCAGCGAAGCAGACCCTTGCTGCGGTGGACAATGCTGCGGCAAAATATGACGACTACACCGATTTTATGCTCCTTGCGGAGCTGGACGAGATCGAGGGGGTGGAGTATACCACTCTTATGGACGGTCTGGAGGTGCGCTGGGTCACACCGGTGAATAAAAGTCAGAGCATAAGCTCGGTGATAAGATATTCCGGCGTCGGATTTGAGGTGCTGGAATGGCGTACAGTTTCCGCCAATGACCCTGCCGATAAGCATCTGAATGTATGGAACGGTGAATGATCGGTAAATTCTTTTTGATTTCCCTGTATTTTATTTATGTATAAGGAGTAAATTTTTTATGGATGTAAAGAAAATTCTTATTGACGCAGTAGCAAAGGAAGCATCGGATATCTTTATCGTCACCGGCGCCGTTCTGGCGTTCAAGATAGGCAGCAGAGTCACAGCTCAGGGTGATGAACATCTTAAGCCGGACGATACGAAAAAAGCGGTCATGGAGATATTTGATCTGGCAGGGATAGAGATAAAAAGTCCCGACGACCTCCGCAATGAGATGGATTTCTCCTTCTCGATAGCGGGAACAGGACGTTTCAGAGCCAATATATACCGTCAGAGGGGCTCTTTTTCCGCAGTGCTCAGATGCGTCCCCTTTGAGCTTCCCGACCCTGCGAAGCTGGGCATCCCCGACAGCGTCATGGATCTTTCCGAAGCAAAAAGCGGTATAGTGCTGGTCACAGGAGCGGCAGGAAACGGAAAATCTACCACACTGTCCTGTATGATAGACCGTATCAATTCAAACAATGAGGGTCATATAATCACCATCGAGGATCCCATAGAATTTCTTCACAAGCATAAAAAATGCATAATCAGCCAGAGGGAGATAAACATCGACACCGACAGCTATGTAGACGCCCTCAGAGCGGCTCTCAGACAGTCCCCCAACGTTATTTTGGTGGGAGAGATGCGTGATTTTGAGACTATCAACATTGCAATGACCGCCGCTGAGACAGGTCAGCTTGTACTGTCCACGCTGCATACCAACGGCGCTGCAAATACGGTGGACAGGATAATAGACGTTTTCCCCACCAATCAGCAGCATCAGATACGCATACAGCTTTCCATGGTGCTCAGGGCAGTTGTCAGTCAGCAGCTTGTCCCCGCAAAGGACGGGGGACTGGTCCCCGCCTTCGAGATAATGAATGTGAACAATGCCGTCAGGACTATGATCCGTGAACAGAAGACCCACCAGATCGATACCATCCTCCAGTCCGAGGAAGGGATGCAGACCATGGACGGGTCGCTCCTTAAGCTTTTCCGCTCCGGAGTGATAACCGCCGAGACCGCCGTGGAGTATGCGTACAATCCCGAATTGATGAGCAAGCGCATATAATGTTAATGGAAAATGCCTGTTATTCCGGTCAGACAAATTTTTTGAGAAAACTTTGTGAAAACTATCCAAAATGTTACGGAAAATTTATCAATTATTTTCTATGAAAAAGCTTGCATTTTTGCAACAATTATGATATAATTTTTACAGAATAAAAAATAATGCTGCAGCCGTAAAAAAGCTGCACTGACCTAAATTTTATTGGAGGCGAGCACTATGAGTAATGAGAACAAGAACAACAAGAAGAAAATCATTATGAGATCTGCTGCTGCCTTTGCTTTTGCTCTTACTGCTTTCGCTTCCCAATCCGGCGGAGCGGTCGACGTAAGTGCTACAAGCATGGGGATAATGCAGGAAGGCAGTCAGGATGAATTTGGCGGACAGGATGATGAAGCCGGTCCGGCAGATAAAGCTGACAACGGCGATGGAACCAAGGACATAACAACAAATTATGACGGTCCTGCAGACGAGGCTGAGGCTGAAAACGAAGCTGAGACAGAGGTTGAAGCTGAGACGGAAGCTGAAGTTGAGGCTGAGGCGGAAGATGAAGTTGAGGCAGAAGATGAAGAATCCGAAGCTGACGAGGCTGAAGCAGATGCTGCGGACGAAGCGGCTGATGAAGCTGCAGTTGAGGAGACTGCTGCTGACGAAAGTGAAGCAGTTGCTGAGGAAGCTGCAGAGGATGAGGCTGAAGAAGCTTCTTTGGACGAAGCTGAGGAAGAATCCGAGGATGAGACCGAGGAAGATGCTGAGGACGAAGACGAGGACGAGGATGAAGACGAGGACGACGGCATCGCTCGGTATTCTGCTGGCGGAACTTCGATCCTTGATGAACTCTTTGATCTGAATGTCTTCACAAGAGGCGATTATACTGTTGACGGTGCTGATGTAAGCAGCAACGGCAAGCTTGGTAACATAGCAGTAGGCGGCAATGCTAATATTCCCGGCAGTTACACTGCGGGCGATGCTTATGTAGGCGGAGATGTAAACGGAAGCTTCCTTAACGGATCTTCTAAGGATTTCGACTTTGAGGCTGCTTACAATCAGTTTGTTGAAGACTCCAGGACATTAGCAGGAATGGACGCTAACGGTACCGTTTCACAGGGCTCCTGGGGCGGTCAGATAAAGTTTACAGGTACTAATTCTGATGTTAATGTATTCTCGATCACTGTTGAACAGTTCAATGCTCTGCAGCAGTACGGATACGGTCAGCTTAGCCTTGACTTTGATGTTCCCGATGGATCCATTTGTATTATAAACATTACCGGCGGAGGTTCCTTGAATCTTGCTGTTAATGCTCAGGCATTCTACGCAGGTCAGGCAGTGTCCAATGGTACTGCAAACAACAGAAACATTCTGTTCAATGTAACTGAGGCTTCTGATGTGACCATTCAGGGCAACATGGGTTCACTCCTGGCTGTTAACTCCAAGGTTACAGGAAAGAGCAACGGTGGTCACGACCACTTTGAAGGCTCTCTTATCTGCGACAGCTACACAGGCTCTAACGAGTTTGGTTCCAGCACTTTTGACGGTAAGAATGTAGATACCGGTAAGGGTAATCCTTCTACACCATCTACACCTTCAACTCCATCTACACCTTCAACTCCTTCTACACCATCCACTCCTTCTACACCTAATGAAGAAGACAATAATAACGAAGAAGACAATGATGATGACGAGACTCCCGAGGAGAACGAAACTCCCGATGAAGAGGACGAGGATGATACTCCTGAGACTCCCGATGAGGAAGACG
>JAFLUI010000097.1 GCA_022508825.1 Oscillospiraceae bacterium | reverse complement strand
TATCTCTCAACTATTTTTTTACCTTTTGTCCAATATCTATTGTAGCACTACAATTTTGGCAAGAAAAATTTTTACATTTACTTGACCGCCGGTCGAAAATATGGTAAAATAAATACCGGAAGGACTTCGACCACCGGTCGAAATCTGTAGATAACATTACTGCAAAGAAAGGGTGATCTGCCATGAACGGACCTCTGAAAGCCGCCGGCATCGCAGCCGGTGCATTGATGGCAGGAGCAGGAGCAGCCACTATCGGAGCTGTGACGCTGTTCAACAGAGTAATACCAAGACAGGACGGCGTAAAGGTCGACACCAGTGAAATGGCAAGCGAGGAGCAGTGGGAGTTCTATCAGCGGGTGATACAGTCAAGAAAGGAATGGTTCCTGCAGCAGGAGATCGAGCACGTAACGATCACATCGCGGGACGGTCTTACTCTCTGCGGAGATTACGTACCTGCTCCAAAGGATCCTGTAGGAAAGCTTCTCATTGCTTTTCACGGATACACCAGCAGCAGAATGGGCTGCTCCACAATAGCAGTCAGCTTTCTGAAGCGGGGATATGACGTTCTCATCGTCGACGCCCGCGCCCACGGAGAAAGCGAAGGCAAATACTCCGGATTCGGTATCCTTGACCGCTTTGACTGTCTTGCATGGATAGACTATGTCAACAGACGTTTTGACGGGAAAAAGGACATAATCCTCCACGGAGTTTCAATGGGCGGCGCAACAGTGCTGATGGCAAGCGGACTTTCCAAAATGCCCGAAAACGTAAAGGCAGTCATCGCAGACTGTGCATTTACCTCCCCCTATGATGTGTTTGCCCACGTTCTGGAAAGGGATTACAAGCTGCCCCCCTTCCCAATAATGAACATAACCGACGAGATATGCAAGCGGACAGCGGGATACGGCTTCAAGGAATACAGCACCCTTGCGGCAATGAGCAAGACCACCATACCCACTCTTTTTATTCACGGAAAAAATGACAGATTTGTACCGATGTGGATGAGCGAAAAAAATTACCAGGTCTGCACCGCTCCCAAGGATCTTCTTTTGGTGGATAATGCGAAACACGGAGCAAGTCTTTTTGAAGCTCCCGAGCTTTACGAAAATAAGATTTTTCAATTCTTAGGCAAGTATGCCGGATAAAAGAAAGGACATATAGAAATATGGTATCCAAAGAATTTATTATCAACGGAGCCGCTGTAAAGGCATATCCACTTACAGCTGCTCAGAGGCTCCATAACTATACTATAAAATATGCGCCCCATCAGGTGCTCTGTATAGGCACCGGCTTTTACGTTCAGCAGGAGGTAGACTTCAATCTCCTGAAAGAAGCCATCTATGAGACCTACAAAAAATTTGATTCCATGCGTCTCCGTTTCGTCAAGGACGAGGACGATACCGTCTATCAGTACATTGTCCCCTTTGAGGAAAGAGAGATAGGCTTCAAGGATTTCTCCGACTGGAAAGAGGAGGACGCCCACAACGAAATGAAAAAATGGACTGCAGTCCCCTTTGAGCGTTTCAACTCCCCCATGAATCAGGTGGTGATGATAAAGCTGCCGGACGGATATAACGGCATCTATCTTAAGGTAGACCACATGACCATGGACTCCAGCTCCATCATCGGCTTCGACAGCTACGTACTGGAGCTGTACTGCGCAATGAAATACGGTACCCCCATGCCAAAGGTAGACCCCATGCCCTACTTAAAAGCAGTGGAAAAGGATCTTGAATACGAGGCTGACTCCCCTGCAAGGAAAAAGGACAAGGAGTTCTGGATGGACGAGATAAAAAGCAGCGAGCCTATGTATACCGACTTCACAGGAATGGGCAGACTTCTCACTGCCAGACGTGAAACAAAAAATCCGAAGCTCAGAAGCTGCATGGTAGTATCAAAGGAGCCCTGGGCGGATATTTCCGTCTTTGAACTGGAAAAGGAGCCCTCCGACAGGCTCATGCAGTTCTGTCTTGACAATCACGTACCCATGGCAAGCCTGCTTCTTATGGGTCTGCGGACGGTGCTTTCCAAGTTCAATAACGATGAAAAGGACGTGTCCGTAAAAAGCTGCGTAGCCCGGAGAGGAACTCTCCTTGAAAAGCGCTCGGGCGGCACAAGGATACACTTCTTCCCTCTGCGTACCATAATCGAGCCGGAAACTACATTTATAGATGCTCTTGGCATCATACAGGGGGAGCAGAACAAAATTTTCCGTCATGTAAATTATGACCCCATCGAATACACAATGGAGCGGGGCAGGCAGCGCAAGCTCACTCCCGGCGCAAGCTACGAAAGCATGAGCCTCACCTATCAGCCTCTCACCGTCAGACAGAAGGAATCCGACCTTCCGGACATCTCTTACAAGAGCCAGTGGTATTCAAACGGAGTTGCAGGTCAGCCCCTGTATCTGACGGTAATGCACAGGACCACGGACGGCGGTCTGAACTTTAATTTCGAGTACCGCAGAGACGTTGTGACCCAGGCGGAAATGGAATATTTCTACTACTATCTCTGCCGTGTCCTTTTCAGAGGCATCGAGGACAAGGACCGCACTGTAGGCGAAATTCTTGAAATGATATAACTACTTTTTGTATAAATATTACTATTTATCACGATATGTAAAATAAAAAACAGAGGGAAACTACCCTGCTGTGAAAATATGGAGGTAATTAAAATGTTTGATCAGTTAAAGGAACTTATCTGCAACTACGTGGACGTTGACCCCGCAAGCATCACTCCTGAGGCAAAATTCATCGAGGACTTAGGCTTCAATTCCTATGACTTCATGAGCCTTCTGGGCGAGCTGGAGTCCACCTTTGACATTACCGTCAACGAGGAGGACGTAATGAAGATCACCACTGTACAGGAAGCCGTGGACTATCTTGAAAAGCTGAAAAAATAAATACAAATAGGAGGATGCCCAATGGAAAAAAGCGCAGTAAAAACATTACAAGATCTGGTGAGACTTTCCGCAGAGGAATACGGAGACAAGGACTTCGTCCGTGAAAAAGCTAGTCCGAATGATATCGTCAGCAAGTCCTTTAAGCAGTTTTACGAGGACTGCCGCCGTCTTGCAGCATTCCTGAAAGCCCGCTCCGCAGGAGAAACGCTCCACGCAGCGGTGATAGGACCCACAAGCTATGCATATCTTGTAGGATATTTCGGGACAGTCCTTGGCGGGAATGTTATAGTCCCCCTTGACGCCCAGCTTGCCCCCGCAGACATCTGCGAGCTGCTGAACCGTTCCGATTCCACCGTCTTTTATTATGACTCCAAGTTTGCTCCCATGCTTCCCGCTGTAAAAGCAAACTGTCCCGCTGTAAAGACCTGCATCTGTCTGCAGGAGACCGAGGACGGCAGTGCTTCCATACCCTCACTTCTGACAGATTATGAACCTGCGGAGCTTTCTCCCATTCCCGAGGATGCTCTTGCGTCCATCGTGTACACATCGGGAACAACAGGAAAAGCAAAGGGCGTTATGCTTGCCCACAGCAATCTTGTTGACAACGCTATGTGTCAGGACGGCGAAAGCACCTCCGAGGACGTTATCATGAGCGTGCTCCCCATACATCACATCTACTGCTTTACCTGCGATGTGCTGCTTTCCATAAGATACGGAACAACGCTCTGCGTCAATGACTCCATGCTGCGCATCCCCCAGAATCTTAAGCTGTTCAAGCCTACCATCATGCTTCTTGTTCCGATGATCGCAGCTACCATATACAAGCAGATACAGGCAGGTGTAAAAGCAAATCCAGATATACCTCCCGCAGCAATAGCCAAAACGGTTTTCGGCGGCAGATTAAAGGGCATCTACAGCGGAGGCGCATATCTTGACCCAAGCATAGTAAAGGGCTATACCGAGCTTGGCATCCCCATTGCTCAGGGATACGGAATGACCGAATGCTCTCCCCGTATTTCCACCGCAAACTTCAACGAGGAGGTAAGCCTCCGGGGAGATGTAGGAAAGATAGTCAACGGCTGTGAGGTAAAGATCGTGGACGGCGAGATCCGTGCAAAGAGCCCCTCCGTCATGAAGGGCTACTACAAGGATCCGGAGGAGACCGCAGCAGCCCTCACCGAGGACGGCTGGCTCTGCACAGGAGACCTTGGCTATGTAGAGGACGGCAGAATTTTCATCACCGGCAGAAAGAAAAACCTCATCATCCTGAGCAACGGAGAGAACGTCTCTCCCGAGGAGATCGAAAATAAATTTGTACCGGTAGACATCGCAGGAGAGGTCCTTGTTTACGCCGAGGACGGCGTTATCTTCGCAGAGGTGTTCCCGAACCCCGAGCTTGCTGCAAAAATGAGCAAAGACGAGATAGTCTCCGCTCTTAATGAAGCAATAAAGAAGATCAACACCGGGCTTACCTCTGCAAAGACCATCCGCGGACTTCGCATAAGAGACAAGGAATTTGAAAAGACCACCTCTAAAAAGATCAAGAGACAGCAGACCGAAAAGGGAGAACAGGTACGCATATCCTGACTGACTCCCCTCCCCATCAAAAACAGCCCCGTCAGAAAGCTGAGCCTTCTGACGGGGCTGTTTTTTTGGGGGCTATTTATGCTGATTTATTTTTTCTGATACAGTGTCACTGCAATTTATCAGCCATGATTTTCCGGCACATCTTGTTTCCTGAATCAATTCATTTCTGCTTCTGCCAATTTCGCAATATCATCATCAGACATAGCATACAGCTTTTGCAATGCATCCATCTCTGCTGCTTTGTCAAACGGTTTATTGCTTTTATCGTTATTACACCGATGACACAGCATTTGCAGATTATCAGGTGTTGTCGTGCCGTTAGCCTGCCCTGACGACGGAATCGGATTATACGGTACGATATGGTCACCGTCCATCATACTGATATCCTCAAACCGCTTCATGCAATGCGGACAAACATGGCGCTGCCGCTCATACTGTGCTGCCTTATCTTTAGCTGTGAATGTTCTCGGTGACAAAAATTTGATGGCGTCACGCTGACTCACACCATTATTGATAGCCAAAACATATTCGTAAATACCCTTAGATGACTCCAGATGAGAAGCGCCGTCTTTGCCAATATCAGCCCGCAAAAAAGAAATCTGCCGCTCTAATGTTGCAGCCGCCAGCGATGTATTATTCTTATACTCATTGTACAGCAGACCCCATTCGACTTTAGCCATGTCTTTATGATAAGTCGGAAACAGCCGCTTGACCCAGCGAATCACATTCTTGAAATACTCAAACAGCTCGTCAGCGGCGTTTACATCGTCACGGTGGTTCTTCATGTATGCAAGAATAGCCTCAGGCTTTTTGCTGCCAATGTGCCATGTCACGACCTTTTCATAAATAGCCTGCCTGTCCCACTCGCCGGTAACATAGTCATTGCCGGGATGCCCGCTCTGTGCGTCAAAACTATAAGCGTTTGCACCATTCTTCCGATTATCGACAAAATATTTTTTCGCAGCTGTTGTCCCGGCACCACAAGCAATAGCCGACCGCATTTCCTGACTTGTCAAAGGCTCACCCGCTGTATTAATGCGTTCAAACCACGCCAGCTTTTCATCCAGTGTATCTGCTTCACAAACATACACAATGAACTTATCGTAATCCAGAAACTTCGTGTTGTCTGTTAAGCCATCAAACTGTGTGCCGTCAGCCAAACCAAATGCGTTCTGGTGGAACAGAGACATGGTGATGATACGCTGCTGACCGTCAAGACACTCATACATATCCTCGCCGGCACTGTTCTGACCGGTTCGTACCCAGTACATAACGTTAATAGGATATCCGTTCAGAATAGAATCGATCAATGCCTGCTTCTTCTTGCCCTCAGATGCCGACCCCTTATCCCAGACGAACTCCCGCTGATAAGCCGGACGCACATTCAAACGCCCGTTCATTGCCGTGACCTGCCGCGTCAGAGGGTCGTCTATGTACCCTGCAACAAGGTCGCGTACTGATAATTTCTGCATATCTACAATTTTCATTGCCATAATAAATCGTCTCCTTATCTTTACATTTTACTTCTTCAATATCATCGTCTTTTTATGAAAATTCGATGATAGGTTTTCTGACACAACTTGCCGTTAACCATTATTTGTCGGGATTTATATTCAGTAAACTTCGGCAATTTCTTCAAAACATCTAATGATATTGCCGGTTCATGACAATCTATAATCTCGAATTGTTCAGGACAATACTTAGCAAGAAATGAAATCGGTACACCCATAACACCATCATAATCACATGGAATGAAATTTGTCTTATCAACATTGATAGCGTCATAATTATCATATTTTGGATACATATCCTCATGACCATAATATGTACAACCTATCTCATGAGGCAGCATCTGATGCCGCTTTGAATGGTCAATGTTCGTAAACCAAACACTCGGAGACCTTAATAATTTCACACCATCGACTACTTTATAAGAAGATGGACGATTGATATCAATGTACGACGAATCAGGAGGTATAAATAAAATATCTGATGACCAGTCATTACAGCCAAGCCATAATCTGTTATCACGAATCAAGGGGAAAATTTCCTTGAATGTAACAGAGTTTTTATTTCCTATAATCAAAAACTGTTTTCCATACGCCATCAACTGTGCTATGTATTCTATAAACAAAGAGAATGGCGGGTTCGTGCAGACGATATCACACTGTTTTAACAGTTCAACACACATATCACTCCTGAAGTCACCAGCTTCATAATATAACGGCTGTTTATCTATCTTTGTTTTAATTTTACCCTTTTTATCCAAAACAGGATTGCCATTTTCATCTATAACAGGAACTTTGACCGCGATCATGATCTGCTCACCGTTCCCATCAATAGCGGCGTTTCCGATAAGGGGCTGCATTAAATTATTTGCTTCAGTCTCCAGAAAATACTTCGCTCCCCGCGGATCCAAATCGCTCTGCGTTCCAACCAGATACTTACTTGTATCAGAAACACGCAGTACATATGGATGTCCTTCCGCACCGATTTCTCCGCCTAATACAAGACTGGTCTTGTACCCTGTCGCGATAAGCTCCTTTAAGCCAAGTCTGTTAAAATTCATCAAAAAATATTTGACGAAATTACTCTCAAATGGGTCATCGCAGTTGCAAAAAACGACTTTTCCGTCAAACTTATCACTATAATGTGACAGTTCCGCCTGAATATCAGATAATTGGGTATAAAACTCGTCTTTCTTGGCGTCTTTTGCTGCCACCAAATTTGCATTCGCCATGCTGATATCCTTCCTTTCGTAATATAATAAATTTCTGTTCATATCAGCTAAAATTCATTTTGAATTTTGATTTTTTATCGTTAAATATCATTATATCACAGATCTTTTGAAAAATCAACATTTTTCAAAAAAAGTATAAAATTATCAATAACACTATTGATTTTTCCATCTGAATATGGCATAAAAAGAAAAACCGTTGGACAAAGAAATCTGATCTTTATCCAACGGTTTGCTTGTCTCGCCTTAACTTAATGACATCAGACAGGTCGTCAGGGAAGCTTTTTATTCAGTAAGCTTAGTTAGTTTTTATATCCGTCCGCGTAATTGTTTCTTGCTGCGTTAAAGGCGGCATCGTCGTCATTGCCGTACTTGCTTATGCTGTAAAGTACATACACATTCAATGAGCCGACCTTTCCGGATACTACCCTTTCACCATCTCCTGCTACAGGCTTCTTCTGAGAATACATTACATTGTACTCGAAAACACCTGTGTCTGCCTGGATAGCGTCATTTGCCTTGATTATCTCAGCCATTCCGCTGTTAGCAGGAACTACCATGTATTTTGTAGTGAAAACATCGTCCTTTACCATATCATAGAATATAACTGTATCCTTGGAAGCGTCTACTGTAGGCATCTTTGAATATGGAACATAGTAAGTATAAGCGCTGCTTGAGCCCTTATCATCATCCATGATCTTATCGGCTCTTTCTGTATCATAACCATAAGGAAGAAGAATATATCTTCTTACTGTTGCGCCTGTAGATGCGTCATTTACAGTCCATGTCTTTACTTCATCCCATGAATCCTGCTTTGCGGGATTCTCATTGTAAATGGTGTAGTATTCATAACGCTCGTTGTATTTTGCAACAGCGGTGTTATATTTTACTTCGTCATAATTTGCAGGGAGCAGGATATATCTTGCACCGTAAGTATACTTTCTGTTTTCATGATTGAAAGACTTATATGTGTCATTTGAAGCACTTCTTGCAGGTACAGATGAGTATACCTCATAATACGAATACTTGTTCAGCTTCTCAGCAAAGAGAGTATTTGTATATGCAGGGTCATAGCTTGCAGGAACGAGCATATAGTAAGTAGTTGTGCCGTTTACAGGTACCTTGATGATAAGATCTGTAGAAACCAGCTTGGCAGGCTGAGCAGTATAGATCTCATAATATGCCGCGCCGTTGGTTACAGTGATCTTGATATCCGAATACTTTTTGGTATTGGTCTTGTCATAGATCTTAAGTGTAGCTGTACCCTCAGAAATACCCTTGATGGTGTAATTTCTGTAGTTATTTGTTGTTGTTCCTGCAGTAACTGCAGCTACCTTGGAATCAGAGATCGAATAATCAAGGTTATTCTGATTTGTGGAATATACCTGCAGGGTATATGTATTTCCGGAAGATACCTCTACCTTATCTGTGTAAGGCATGATAACTGTATTGCTGTCGGAGCCGTCGTCCACGTCATCATCAACAGGGTAATCGCCAACGTTTACGTCAATGTACTTATAGCAGGTCGAGGAATAATTTTTCAGATATACCTTGATTCTTGCTGTACCGTTTCCTTTTGCAGTAACATTAAGCTTGATCTTGTCGCCGTCCCACTTAACAGGTCTTACCCATGATGCTGAAGCAACGCTCTTGTTGGTAGAGCCTACAGAAAGGTTGCTGTGGCTTCCCTTTACGGTAACAGTAACAGTCTTTGACTCACCGGCTCTGTCAAATGATACGCTGGAAGAGCTTGCAGTGATCTTAGCTGCAATGACTGTGACCTTACATTTGAGGGTGGTGCTGCCTGTCTGTGCATAGACATATGTAGTACCTATGCCCTTGCCCACTACCTTACCTGTTGAAGATACGGTAGCGATAGACTTGTCGCCTGTCGACCATGTAACAGAGCCTGAAGCACCTGATACAGACAGTGTGGTCTGATACCCTTTTGTAAGGGATATCGAGGTCTTGCTCAGTGATGCAGCCGCACTTGACGGAATAGCCGTCAGGGATACGACCATGAACACTGCAAGAAATACGCTTAATAATGACTTGAATATTTTGTTCATAGAGATCCTCCATTCTTAAGTAGTCTTTATACTATTCTAACACTAAATTTATTAAATGTCAATAAAAATACAGCTACAAAACGGTGACAAATAGTGACAATTCGGTTACAAAAAGCTATATCTGAAATAATTTTGTAACCTTTTTGGGGAAAAACTGTGTCAATAACTATAATTTTTATATTCCATTTCAGAGCTGCCGTCTTCAAGGGACTTTATAATAAAGGTATCATTTTCATAGGTCATGTAGCTTTTTTGTTTTCCGCCTTTAGGCAGAGACACTGAACCGGGATTGATATAAACCAGATCCTCCGACCTTTGAATGGTCTGGATATGGGTATGACCATGGATAAGGATGTCCCTGACCTTCAGTGTGGGAAGAGTATCCATATTGAACTTGTGTCCGTGGGTGAGAAAGACTGATCTGCCGTTCAGATACAGCAGAGCGTACTCCGCCATTATGGGAAATTCCAGCATCATCTGATCCACCTCGGAGTCACAGTTTCCCCTGACGCAGAAAAGGATATCCTTCCGTTCATTCAGCATACGGGTCACAGCCCTGGGATCATATCCCTCCGGCGGGTCGTTCCGGGGACCGTGATAAAGGATATCCCCCAGCAGAAAAAGACACCCTGCTTTTTCCTCGTCAAAGCGTTTCAGCATGAGCTCACAGCTTGGAGCGCAGCCATGGATATCGGATGCAAACATCAATTTCATAATTATTCCTCCTCCGGTTCAATTTTTCCGTTTTTATCTTCATATTCTTTTACATATTCCTGCAGGATATATTCTATCTGTTTGTTCTTGCTGCGTCGCTCATTCTTGGCGATTACTTTAATTTTGTGATCTAATTCATCTGACAATCTAAGGTTAAATGTCATTGTATCCTCCTTAATTTGGTGCTGTGTTAATCATCTATCAGAAATTTATATGCCGGTATTTCCAGAACCGACGCAATATCAAATAATGTATCCAAAGAAACCGACCTATCTATATTCGGCGCTTCAACTGCACCAAGAAAAGCAAGACTTTTATCTATTTCCTCAGCAAGCTGTTCCTGTGTCATGCCTTTTAGCTTTCGGTAATAACTGATTTTCAAGCCTATTTTGCGATACTGTTCCAAATACTGCTTTTTCATATTTCCCCCACTTTCTATACATACATTTTAACAAAAGTTATTGACAAGTTGAATTATGTATGATATAATATTTATTATATCATACATAATAAAGTATGCATAAAAAGCAAAGAAAACATAAAAATGAAGGGAAAATATTATGGATAACAAACTGCATATCATCAAACGTCCTAACGTCAGGAAAGATGAAAAGTACAGGACAGTCACAGTAAGACTCAAAACCGAGACCATCGAACAGCTTGACCGTATCGCAAAGGAGACCTACCGCTCCCGCACGGGACTTATAAACCTTATGATAAGATACGGACTGGAAAACTGCGAGATCATAGATGAGTAAAGTCCGGCTCGTATTTTAGGGTATGAGCCGGACTTTTTCAATGATATTCTTATCTCACCCGCCCCCTTGATATGGGGGCTTGCCAAATGCTTCGCATTTGCCTCCGAGTTT
>JAFLUI010000096.1 GCA_022508825.1 Oscillospiraceae bacterium | reverse complement strand
GCTTTATTGCAGCGTGGCTTTACTATCCTTATTATATGGGATTTAATCTTGCAACTCTGCTTGCAAACTGGCTAAAGCTTGTTTGTTATAATTTCCCCTTTGCATTTTTTACACAGCTTTTCTTTATCCAGCCGCTTATCAGAACGGTATTCAAGGCGATCTTCAGAAAAAATACCGCTGCACAAGCCGAAGCTGAGGCGGTCAGTGCATAATATTATAGTATAATTCAAAGAGCGGGAATGAAAAATTTCCCGCTCTTATCATTTATTATACTGAATTTGCTTTTGTATTGCCGTTCAATCTGCTTTCAATAAAGCTGTGGACATCTTCCTCATTAATTCCCAATACAAAGGAAAATTCCCTGTGCATAATTTTTTGAGCCTCTGTAAGAGCTTTTTCGTCATAGGAGGTAAGTTTTTTCCCATCGGAAATTCTTTTCTGCTGTTCGGTATAAAGTCCTTTTATCATACTGAGCAACTTCCGGTAATCATCGCTGTGAAGTGTTCTGCTGAAAACTGATTGGCGTTCGTTTCTGTCAGCTATCCATTTTTCTTCTACAGCGGGCATATCATCAATTATGCTATAAACTTCCTCCTGCGTTAGCAGAGGACGTACATTTTCATCAAATCTTGTACAAGGGATGTAATAAGAGGAATTTCCGGGACTTTCGGGAATGAGTCTGTAATAATCAAGCTTGTTGACACCGTCAAAGCACTCGCTTACTATTTCGCTTATGAGACAGATCTCAGTTCCTGCGTATACAACATATTCACCGGTATTATAGCTCATAATAATCCTCCTGACGATCTTGTATATTTTCCCGTATGTTTATTATATCGTATTTTGCAGGATTTTTCAAAGGCGATTTTGCACAAAACGCACAACATTTTCACTCAGGAAAAATCAGAATATTGCACATTAATACATAATAACATTGTTAATGAGCCTGAACGTATTCCCCTGTTATCTTTTTATTGTAATTCTTGAAAATAAGTCCTATACCAATTGCGGCTGTAATAATTTCAGCAATGGGGAAAGTGATCCATACGATCCACGCATTCACAAGGTCATCTGTAACAAAAAATGTAAATATCCATGCTATCGGCAGAATAAACACCAGCTGCCTGCAAATTGAAATAATAAGCGAGGAAACACCGCAGTCCAACGCTTGCAGCACACCTTGAAGTGCAATGCTGGTTCCGGCAAATATAAACCCTGTTGAAATGATCCGAACTGCACTGATACAAAGCTTTTCTGTTGTTCCGGAAAGCCTGAACACAGAACAGAGCGGTACGGCAAACAGTTCAAGTGCAATTGTACCTATAGCCATAATGATAAACGTGTATAAGACGCCGTATTTGATACCGTCCATAATACGTTTTTTATTATGCATTCCATGACTGAATGATACGATAGGCGTAATTGTATCACGAAGTCCGAATGATGCAAATAAAATAAATTGCTGGATCTTATAATATAATCCATAAGCCGTGACCAGAGCTTCATTGACCTGTACGAGTATAATATTGATTCCGTATGTCATAAAAGACATAAGTGCCTGAGCGATAATTGCAGGCAAGCCAATGGCATATATTTCTTTTATAAGCTTTGCCTGAGGTTTGATGTACCTGAGACTCTTATCAACGCTTTTATTTGACTTGAAATGGAAGATCAGTGCTATTAAAAACGAGGCAATTTGTCCTATAACAGTAGCATACGCTGCACCTGCTGCCTTTAATTCCGGAAAGCCAAATAAACCATAGATCATGATAGGGTCTAAAACAATGTTGATGACTGCGCCTGAAATTTGTGCGATGGTTGAAAGCAATGACATACCGGTTGCCTGAAGCATTTTTTCAAAAATACCGAAAAACGCAACTCCGACAGAACATATACAGCATATCTGCAGATACTCTACGGCAGTATCATATATGATCTGATTTGAAGTCTGAGTTGCAATATAGGGTTTTACGCCAAATATTCCGAACAGCACGAATACCAGAATGATTATCAGCCCAAGAAAAACTGCGTTTCCGGCTACACCTGAAGCCTTTTCTCTGTCCTGCTGTCCGAGACTTTTGGCGAGCAGAACATTAACTCCCACTCCTGTGCCTATACCTATCGCTATCATCAACATCTGCACGGGAAACGCAAGTGTCAGCGCATTCAGTGCGTCCTCTCCGCCCTCCATGTTTGATACAAAGAAGCTGTCTGCAATGTTATAAAATGCCTGCAGCATCATAGAGATGATTACCGGGATCCCCATAGATAACATCAGCTTGTTTATAGGTACAGTTTCCATCCTTTTAACAGATTTTTGTTCCATACTTGCACTCCTTATAAAAAAATAAACGTGCAGCATACGCAACCGGAATTACGCATACGCTACACGTTGTATTTATAATTATATCGGACTTTTCAGGATTTTTCAAAGGCAATTTTGCACAAAAGTCTGTTAGCAATAGCTAATTCATTTTGACTAATATTACGAATATATTGCATTTACCCTGCATAGTATTGACATTTTTCAGCTTATGATGTAATATAATAAATAGAGTTGCACTATGCTAACTTAATTATGTTAAAGTCGATTTCGCAATTTGCAAATATCGAAATCGTATATTTTTTGTTCGTTGGTTAGTTAAGGCTAACCAATAAAATAATGCTATGTCTGTTAAAATTCTACTTACATACGTTAAACTCTTTATACTGACAAACCAGGAGGAAAAATGATGATAAACAAACGTCTGATAGGAACAGTCAGCGAATCAAAGAAATATATAGCCGGAAACGTGGCAGCACAATGGTGCGGTATGGTATCCAACGCCTGTCTTATTTTTTCTGTGGGAGCAATGCTTGAACGGCTTTCTGACAGAAACTCAGACGGTACGGTGAATGTTGCGGCGTTTGCTGCCGCCGCACTTATAATACGAATGGTCTGTTCGGTGCTGCAGGCAAGATTCAGCTATCTTTCCTCAAAAACAGTAAAGAAAACCCTGCGTGGCATGATCTTCAATAAGCTGCTGCGGCTGGGAAGCTCCTACCGTGAACAAGCAGCAAGCTCTGAGATAGTGCAGGTATCGGTCGAGGGAGTAGAGCAGCTTGAAACATACTTCGGAGCATATCTTCCTCAATTTTTTTATGCAATGCTTGCGCCGCTGACGCTTTTTGCCGCCCTGTGCTTTGTGAGCGTAAAAGCTGCTGCAGTGCTTCTTGTATGCGTGCCATTGATACCTGTATCAATAATCTGTGTTCAGAAAATAGCTAAAAAGCTTCTCAGCAAATATTGGGGTCAATATACTGCGTTGGGAGATACATTTCTGGAAAATTTGCAGGGACTGACAACGCTGAAGATCTATAAGTCGGACGAATACAAAAACGACCAGATGAACGAGGAATCGGAAAAATTCCGCAGGATCACCATGAAAGTCCTGACTATGCAGCTAAACTCTATCACCATAATGGACTTTGTTGCTTTCGGCGGAGCAGCGGTTGGAATAATTATTGCGGCAAGTGAATTTACCAAAGGAAATATCGGTTTTTCCGGCTGCTTTTCAATAATCATGCTGTCGGCAGAGTTCTGTATCCCTATGAGAAGATTGGGCAGCTTCTTCCATGTGGCAATGAACGGAATGGCAGCAAGCGATAAGATATTCCGTCTGCTTGATCTGCCTGAACCTGAAATCAAGTCCGGTGAGATCATTCCCGATAACTGCGGAATATCTGTAGGTGGACTTTCCTATTCCTATGAAGCCGAGCGTGAAGTACTGCATAAAGTCGACCTGAAAATACCAATGAACGTACTTACTGCTGTCGTTGGTGAATCCGGCTGCGGAAAATCCACTATCGCCGCTGTCCTTACAGGAAGAAATAAAAATTACAGCGGTTCTGTTAAAATAGGCGGCACAGAGCTTTCGGAGATAAGTGAAAAAAGCATTTCCCGCAGCGTAACATACATCGGACATAACAGCTATATTTTCAAAGGGACTGTTCGTGAAAATCTTCTTATGGGAAACAGCAGCGCAGATGATAAAATGCTGTGGGCTGCTCTTGAAAAGGCTCGTCTCGCAGATTTTATGCGCTCTGAAAAGGGACTTGACACCGAGCTTACCGAAAACGCTGGAAATCTTTCCGGAGGTCAGCGTCAGCGGCTTGCGTTGGCAAGAGCGCTTCTGCACGATACACCCATATACATTTTTGACGAAGCAACAAGCAACATAGATTCCGAAAGTGAAAATTTTATTATGGAGGAAATATACAGATTGTCGGAACACAAAACCGTAATTCTTATTTCCCACAGACTTGCCAATTCTGCGGAAGCGGATATGCTCTATGTGCTTGAAAGCGGAAATGTAACAGAGCAGGGTACTCACAACGAACTGCTCGGGAAAAAGGGTGTATATTGCAAGCTTTGGGAAACTCAGAAGCAGCTTGAAAGCATAGGGAGGTGCAGTCAATGAAAAAACGTGGAAATTTAAAGATAATGCTGAGCCTTATCGGACTTGTAAAGCCGCTTATCGGCATTATGACCGCTGCCGTGACAATGGGTGTGCTGGGATTTATTTGCTCCGAATTTATTACGATTTTCGGCGGATATGCGCTGCTGAACGTGCTTGATCATGACACGCCCATAGGAATGAAAAGCATATTTGTCTGCGTGCTGGTATTTGCCGCTCTGAGGGCTGTGCTTCGTTATGGGGAGCAGTCCTGCAACCATTTTATTGCTTTCAGGCTTCTGGCTATCATTCGGGATAAGGTCTTTAAAGCTCTGCGCAGGCTTTGCCCCGCAAAGTTAGAGGGACGTGACAAGGGCGACCTTATTTCCGTTATCACATCGGACATCGAACTGCTTGAGGTCTTTTACGCTCACACCATTTCGCCTATATGTATCGCAGTGATAATGTCGGTAATAATGTCACTGTTCATTGGTTCGTACAGTGCGGTTCTGGGAATTATCACCGCTGCCGCATATGCTTGTGTGGGAATCATCGTACCAATAGCAATAAGCAAAAAAAGCGGAGATTTGGGAAACGAAGTCAGAACTCTGTCCGGGGAGCTTAGTGCTTTTGTGCTTGACAGTCTGCGGGGTCTTGATGAAATAATACAGTACGGTTCAGGAAAAGACAGGCTTGCAAAGCTTGATATGCATACCGCTTCATTGTCAGCAAGACAGGAAAAAATGAGCCGTAATATCGGCTTCAATTCTGCCATTACGGAGTGCGCCATACTTGCTTTCGATATGATAATGCTTGCTGCTTCCACAGTGCTATACAAAAACGGCGCAGTGGGATTTGATGGGGTAGTAATTCCGCTTATAGCGATGATGTCCTCCTTCGGACCGGTGGTGGCACTTGCGAATCTTGGGACAACATTGCAGGGAACTCTTGCATCGGGAAACAGAGTTCTTGATATATTGGAGGAAAGTCCTGTTACCGATGAGATCACCGATGGAATAAGCACAGAATTTACAGGTGCTTTGGCTGACAACATAGAATTTTCATATGGCGGAGAAAAGATACTTGACGATCTGAGCCTTGAGATCGAGCAGGGAAAAATAACCGGTATCATTGGAAAAAGCGGTTCGGGAAAATCAACGCTGCTAAAGCTTCTGATGCGTTTCTGGAGCGTGGGCAGCGGAGAGATAAAAATATCCGGCGAAAATATCGAGAGGATAAATACCTCTGACCTCAGGGATATAGAAAGCTTTGTTACTCAGGACACTCAGCTTTTTCACGATACTATTGAGAACAATATCCGCATTGCAAAGCTTGACGCCAGCCGCAGTGAGATAGAAGCCGCCTGCAAAAAAGCGTCTGTACACGATTTTATCATGTCACTGCCGAATGGATATGATACTCAGGTAGGCGAGCTGGGCGAGACACTTTCCGGGGGAGAACGGCAGCGTATCGGACTTGCAAGAGCATTTTTGCACAGTGCAGACTTCATGCTGCTGGACGAACCTACAAGCAATCTTGACAGCCTGAATGAAGCGATAATACTTGGGTCACTTTATAAAAATGCGGATAACAAGACCGTGGTGCTGGTATCACACCGTGAGTCTGCAATGAGGATATGCGACAGGATATATTCTGTCCAGAACGGGAGGAGATCATGAATTTAAATGAAAAAAGGGAGCGGGAAAAGGAAACCGTATCACAGATGATACGGATATACTGCCGTGGTAAGCATGGGGGAAGAACGCTATGTGACGAATGCCGCCAGCTTGACGAATATGCAAGAGAGCGTTCTGATAAATGTCCTTTTACGGAGACCAAGACCTTTTGTTCAAACTGCAAGGTGCATTGCTATAAACCCGACATGAGGGATAAAATTCGTGCGGTAATGAGATATTCGGGTCCGAGAATTATATTTTATTACCCTGTGACCGCAATTCGGCACATTATAGAAACTAAGCGTGAAAAACGCAGAGGGGAGATCGGAAAAATGAATTTCAAGAAAATAATTTACATAATAGTCGGTTGTATAGGGGTAGCTTTGGGTGCGATAGGTGCGGTTCTTCCGCTAATGCCTGCATTTCCATTTTTACTGCTGGCAAGTGTATGCTTTTGCCGCAGCTCTGAACGTCTTGACAAGTGGTTTAAAGGTACAAGACTGTATAAGGATAATCTGGAAAGCTTCGTAAACGGACAGGGCATGACATGGAAAACTAAAATTCGCATTATGATAACCGTGACAGTGCTTATGTCAATCGGATTTGTAATGATGAATCAGGTTCCGGTGGGGCGTATGGTTCTTGCGGGAATTTGGGTATTTCATATTTTGTATTTTTGCTTTGGAGTCAAAAATTACAAAGACGAAAATAATAATGAATAGGCGTCAGCTTAATTTTTTTACACAGGAGTTAGTGTATGCTTACTAAAGGAGGTCAATATGAGTGTAGTGATCGTAGGCGGAAATGAATGTATGACCCGTCAATACAAGGATATGTGCGAATCATATCAATATAAAGAACAATTGACGCCTTTTTGCTGCGTTGTTGTAAAAAATATTTGGTGAACCATTGAATCATCGCAAACTAATTACTATATGAAAACCGATATTTGTACAAATTGGAGAAATATATTTTTGGGCTTGACATTTAGACGAAAATATGATAACATAACATTGTTATCTGAATGAGGTGGTATGAATGTCAGACAGAGAAACCAAGGAGCGTCTTATTGAAAGTGCAGCGAGGGAATTTTCAGAAAAGGGTTACAATAAAGCTTCACTGCGTACTATCTGTGCAAATGCAGGTGTGACTACAGGTGCGCTGTATTTTTTCTTTGAGGACAAGGAGGATCTTTTTGCTGCTATCGTGGAGAAACCCATTGCGGATATGACAATGATACTGCAAACTCATTTTGCAGAGCATGAAAGCTTTTTTGATATAAGCTTCAGCGCAGAAGAGAAATATGATCTTTCGGGAAGCCACGATGAATTTACTGAACAGCTTATCCATCAGCTTTATGAAAACTATGACGCCTTTATCCTGCTGCTGACAAAATCTCAGGGAACACGATTTGAAAATACCGTTGACAGGATAATTGATCTGACAGAGCTGAACTTTATTGCAATGGCAGAAAAAATGGCAAAGCATTATCCTGGACAGACAGTCAATAAATATATGACACACTGGCTTACTCATGTAACTATTGACGCTTTTATACATCTGCTCACTCATGAGAATAACGAGAAAAAGGCTGTGGCTCAGATGAGCAGGATATTGGATTTCATCGTGGGTGGCAGTATGAATTTAGTGCTTATGCCCGATAACGAAATTTGATTGCCGTACTTCATGTATGGCAATTTAAATAACATTAACATAACATTGTTATGTTAATGAAAATAAGACTCAGAAGGGGGTAAAAAAAATTGAAAAATCTTTGATTTTTCAATTTGCGGGTTTTGTTTTTCGGACTGCCGTCCGAAATTTGCTTCGTAAACCACAAAACATCGAAAAGAAAGGAGGACACATTTTCCCATTAGGGAAAATGGTCATATTTATGTATCTTGAAGTAAACAAAATTAAAAAAAGCTACGGCGAAGGGGGAAGCTATGTACAAGTGCTGAAAGGAATAACCACCGGTCTGGAAAAGGGTCAGATGTGCGTTATTCAGGGCACCAGCGGTTCGGGAAAATCCACGCTTCTGAACTGCATAGGGGGACTTGACACAGCCGACAGCGGTTCTATCAAGGTGGACGGAAAGGAGATCGTGGGGCTTAAATCTGCGGCGCTTTCCGATTACCGTCGGGACAATCTGGGATTTATTTTTCAGTTTTATAACCTCGTCCCCAATCTTACGGTGGAGGAAAATATTCAGGTCTGCAAATATCTTTCAGACTCTCCTCTTGATATAGAGGAATTGCTTGAAACATTAGGACTTACCGAACATAGAAAGAAATTTCCATCGCAGCTTTCCGGCGGACAGCAGCAGAGATGTGCCATTGCAAGAGCGCTTATAAAAAATCCAAAGCTTCTGCTTCTTGACGAACCAACAGGCGCACTGGATTCAAAAACCTCACGGGATATTCTGATCCTTTTAGAGGAAATAAACCGGAAATACAATACAACAATGCTTCTTGTTACCCATAATAATTCAATAAAAAATATGGTGCATAAGGTCATTATAATCAAGGACGGTCAGATACATAAAGAATACGAAAACGAAACAAGAGTCCCTGCGGCAGAACTGGAGGACTTGTAATGCAGAAGATATTTTTTAAACGTGCTGTCCGTGATCTGAAAGCAAATTTCATGCGGTATCTTGCTCTGGGACTGCTTATCATCATGGGAATGTATCTTGTGGTGAGCATGACGGCAGCAGCGGAATTGATAATCATAGGCACAGAAAAAAATTCGGAAACGCACAATACGGAGGACGGTCAGTTCAGCGTTTTTCTCCCCCTTACTGATGAGGAAGAAAAGCTGCTTGCCGATAATGGGATCTTTCTTGAAAAAATGTTCAGCCTTGATTATTCCCTGTCTGACGGCAGCTTTTTAAGGGTATTCAAAAACCGTAGGGAAATCAACCTTATTGCTCTTGATGATGGACGTCTTGCAGAAGATCAGAATGAGGCAGTAATTGAAAAACGCTATGCTGCGGAACACGATTTAAGCATCGGAAGTAAAATTTCTTTCGGCGGAAAGGAATTTGAGGTCGTGGGAATAGGAAGCGTTCCCGATTATGACGCACCATACAGGGAGCTTTCCGACAGCGCAGTTGACAGTGTAGGCTTTGGTCTTGCTTTTGTGACTGAGGAAGCTTATTCGGAGCTTCTTTCGGGAAATAAAAGTCAGCGTTCGGAAAATCTTGTCTATGCTTATCTCTTGAACGGAAATTCATCACATACGGATTTAAAGGAATTGCTGAACAGCTTTGAGATTTCCGCAGATGAAGTGGAGGACGAATTTTTTCAGGAATATTGGAAACGCACAGGCGGCAAAAAAGACGATATTATAGATGGGATCAATGAGCTTAACGAGGGTGCAGAAAAGCTTTCCAACGGGTTAAAAGAACTATCCGAAGCAGCGGAAGCAATTCCCATGCTGCCGGATGAATTCAAGTCGGGAATATCCGATTCAGCAGAGGGAGCAAAGTCTCTTTCGGACGGGACATCGGAACTAAAAGAACAGACAAATGAGATAATAGAAGAATATTTCGACATAAAGCTCAGCAAGCTCACAATGCTTTTAAAAGCGGAGGACAATATGAGAATTGGTGCAGCGGCGGACGATCAGGTCATAAACAAGGTCTGTGGACTTCTTGCCGGAGTTATCGTAATGGCACTGTTCACATATGTTATTTCTGTGTTTGTAATTCATGGTATTGACAAGGAATCAAGTATAATCGGTGCGCTTTACGCTTTGGGTGTAAAGCGGAGAGATCTGATATTCCACTATCTGATGATCCCTGTTGCCGTCACATTTGTTTCCGGACTTATAGGCGCAGCGTTGGGACTTTCTGAATTTGCAATACAGTCCAACGTCGCAGACTGCTATGAATATTTTTCAATTCCTGAAATGGAACCTGTATATCCCCTCTACCTTATTATTTACAGCGTTTTGATGCCTCCCGTTGTTGCGGCGATAGTAAATTATTTTGTGATAAAGAAACGCCTTTCAAGAACGGCTTTGAGTTTAATTCGTAACGAGCAGAAGTCCCGCAGAATAAACTCTGTTGATCTTGGGAAAATGAAATTTATCCCCCGTTTCCAGATAAGACAGATGTTGAAAGAGCTTCGCACAGGATTTACAGTATTTTTCGGAATGTTCTTTTCCATGCTGGTGCTTATGCTTTGCATTGATGTTTATGTAATGTGTAATAATATCAAATCGGGAGCAGAGCGTGACACAAAATTTAACTATATGTACGTTTACAAATATCCGGAGGAAACCGTTCCGGATGGAAGCTCGGAAGCCTTTGTAAAATCTCTGAAACGTGAAAACCTCGGATATAATTTAGAAGTAACGATTTTGGGAATTACCGCAGACAATCCATATTTCAGTGCCAGACCCGAAAAGGGCGAAAACAAGGTGGTGGTATCCTCAGCAGCCGCTCAGAAATTTGCGTTGAAGATCGGCGACGATCTTATTCTCAAAGACGAGGACGCTGACAGGAGCTATGTATTTACCGTTACCGATATTGCGGTGTATTCTCCTGCACTGTATGTTTTTATGGATATTGACAGTATGCGTTCTCTTTTCGGAGAATCGGAGGACTATTTCAATGCGGTATTTTCGGACAGGGAGCTTGATATTCCATCCGGCAGACTTTCAGCCTCTGTGAAACGCAGCGGCATCGTTCACTCACTGAGCATATTCGTGGATATGATGATGCCCATGATAATAACCCTTAGTGCAGCTTCCGTTCTCATTTTCTGTGTAGTAATGTATCTGATGATCGGGGTAATGATAGACCGTTCGGCATTTGGTATTTCTCTTATAAAAATATTCGGATTCAGAACAGGGGAGATACGCAGACTTTATCTTGACGGAAACTTTTTTA
>JAFLUI010000095.1 GCA_022508825.1 Oscillospiraceae bacterium | reverse complement strand
ACGACCCGGGAGCAACAAGGGTCAATCAGGAGAACCGCATCAAGCTCATGCTGGCAAATGCAAGGAAGGCAGGGGCATGAGCGGCTGACCTATAAACAAAGAAATAACCGGCTGCCGAAGGACAGCCGGTTCTGTATTATAGATCGAATAAGTCTTCAAATTTATCTTCTATGTCAATATGTGTCTTTATATGGAATGTACCGTAATAATAGCTTGTGGTTACAAAATAAAATGTTTTATCGTACTTTACATAAAAAGAAGATCTGGTCTTTTTATCATACCATGTAGGACTTGCCTTGTAAGTGCTGCTGGAATAATATGCGAATGTAACATATTCGGATTTGCCTGCTTTAATGGTCAGGGGCTTTCCATCGTATTTTAAAGAATCGTTCAATAAGAAGAGTGCCCTGTCAAAGGCTTCATAAGAACTGTCGGATGAAGAACCAATAGGATATATTGTAAGATCCTTTTTGCCGTTATTGGTTATTTTCATTACAGTAAGGGAAGCATCGGCATTTGATTTAGAAGTCGTAAGTATGGAAATTTTCAGATCGTCGCCTTTAACGGTACACTTTGCTTTAGGCATATCCATTCCAACGATATACTCCATTACGCCGGATGAATCAAAGGTATACTCTGTTCCGCCAATGGACAGGGTCTTGTTTTTTACCATTTTTCCTTCTTTGTCGAAGTAGTAGTATAATCCGTAATAATCAAGCCAGCCTGTCAGCATACCGGATTTGGTAAAATAATATCTGGAAGAATCTATCTTCTTGAATCCTGTAACTGCCTTGCCGTTTTCATAATAATATTTTTTGCCGTCTTTTGTTTTGAATCCGGTATAGTCTGATGATGCAGACTTAGAGGAATCACTCGATGAGGAATCACTTGATTTTGTTGTTGCTGAGATCTTGCCTGTTATTCCCTGCTCGGAAAATTTGTCATCTACGTTTTTAAGAGAAGCTATCTTGAAAATATATTTTGTATTTTTCTCAAGATCGGTAACCTTGCAGGACGTGCCGGACACATTCTTATACTTTACAAATTCCTCGCTTTTTTCATCATATTTATAGACTCTGTAAGCGTCAGCGCCTTTTACTGCATTCCATTTCAGCGTTATTGAATCGGCAGTCTTTGATGCCGAAACATTTTCAGGCGCTGAAAGCTTGGATGCTGCCTCTGCTGTGATAGAAATGCCCGGCATTTCATTTTCATAAGCTGTCAGTGGTGTTATGACAAAGGATGCCGCACAAAGCAGCGAAAGAATATTTTTTAGTGTTTTTTTCATAACAAACTTCCTCTCTGCAATAAATTTGGATAATTTAGTTACTAATTGTAATATAATTATACCACTATGCTGCCTGTTTGTCAAGTAAAATAAGAAATTCTATTCTTAATAATTAACTGTTCTGTAATAACAACACACATGGATACAAAAACAGCCCTCTTATTCTTTCAGCATCTTCCTATATTTGTTATAGTCGGGCATCACATTGGCAAGGACAGCGTAAAAGTCCCTGCTGTGGTTGGGGACAATAAAGTGAGCATACTCATGGACGAACACATACTCGGAGCATTCCCGGGGATAAAGGGCAAGACGGCTGTTCATGACGATCTTTTTCTTGCTGATATGGCAGCTCCCCCACCGGGAGCTCATTTTACGTATTTGCAAAGACGCCGACGGCACATTGTACCCCTTTGCAATGAACATCAGACAGGTGCGCTTGTTAAGCTCCTCAAAAAGCTTTTTGATCCCCTCCAGAAAAAACTTTTTAAGCACAGCCCCCACTCTCTCGGGGGATTTTGCATAAACAATAAGCCGTTCACCGTCTGTTACTGCGTTTTCCCGGACAGCTATTAATATACTTAAAGTATAATTATATCCAAAATAACATATAGTATCTCCATCCCGATACTCTGTGTCCGGCTCGGGAAGGTCGGGCAGTTCGGCATGAGAGGCAAATTTATCCAGACTGTCAAAAATAAACTCCGCCTTGCTCCTGATAAACTCCTCGATATACTTTATCGGCACACGCGCCGACGCGCTTACATATACGAGACCGTCCGGCTTGATGCGCAGATTGACGTTCCTGACCTTTTTTCTTGTAAGTATCCAGCGTATTTCCCTGCCGCCGCTGATGACCGTGCGCAGTTTATCTTCCATCATAAACCTCATCTACTGTTATGACAGGGAAAAATCTCTCGTCCCTGCTTTTTATAAGCTCCTTGACCCTATCGGTGATCTCCTGACGCTCCGCAGGCTTCCGGGAGCTTACTATCACAAGGTCAAAGATCACATTTATCCTGTTTTCCCCGTCTGTGATGCGGAAATCATGTATGCTTCCCTCCGGGTCGGCTTCATGGACACATTCAAGGATGATATTTTTTATGCGGTCTACATATTCATTGTTGACCGTTATGGGGTCTGTGTGGATGACGGTCTGTATCCCCATTTCAAGGAGTATCCTCCGTTCAATAGCGTCCACCACCTCATGTATGTGTACCACATCTCCATCGTCCGGGACCTCTGCGTGTACCGATGCAAAGACACGGCCGGGACCGTAGTCGTGTACGATAAGGTCGTGTATGCCCACTATCTCCTCCGGCTCCGTCACGATATGGCTGATTGCGTCTATAGTCTCCTTTTCGGGAGGGACGCCGAGAAGCAGGTCGATAGTCTCCTTTGCAAGGTTTACACCGCTGTACATGATATAGACTGCCACCACAACGCCGATGTAACCGTCCGTCTGGAATGGCAGGAAATGTCCGATCACCGTTGCCAGTATTACTGCCGAGGTGGAGAGCACATCGTTTATGCTGTCCTTTGCAGTGGCTTTCATTACAGTGGAGTTTATTTTTTTGGCAATGGAGCCGTAGCAGAAAAACATCCACAGCTTCACAAGAACGGAAGCCGCAAGAATGCAGATCATAGGTATGCTGAAATTTACAGCCTCTGGATGGAGTATCTTTCCTATGCTGCTTCGGAAGAGTTCAAAGCCTACCAGCAGTATGATAAATGAAACGATAAGAGAGGATATATATTCTATCCTGCCGTGACCGAAGGGATGCTCCCTGTCGGGGAGCTTATTCGCCATTTTTGCGCCTATGATGGCAACAATGCAGCTTCCCAGATCGGAGAGATTGTTGAAAGCGTCCGATGTGATGGCGATGCTGTTCATGATAGTTCCGATAACAAGCTTCAGACCAAACAGAAACAGATTGCATACCGAGCCTATGACCCCGCCCATTATGCTGTAATTCTGTCTCACTGTCTTATCTGTGGTATTTTCATGATCGGGAATAAAAGCCCTTGCCAGAAAGTCTACCATAAAAAAGTTCCCCCTGAAATAACATCCCGCCGGCTGCGTTATATTGCCTTAAGGTTTAAAAATCATACTGTTGGTATAAAAAATATACCAATGAAATAAAATCAAAACTCCGATTGCTGCATGAACAAAAAATCGCAGGGATATATGTTTTACCGGATTTTTTGCATACATTAAATCAGAGCTTTTCAGATTCATTACTTTATTATATTATGCCCGAGCCGAGAAGAAGATACCCTGCCGCAGCAAGAATTACCAAAGTCACTGCAGCAGCAATAATGATGATACGCACCGACACCGGACTATTTTTTTTCTCCGGCTCAGGATCCTCCATATCAGCAAAGGTATCCTTAAGATCCTTTTTTATGTCCTTTATTTCCTGCTTGAACTGACGTATCTTTTCCTGATCGCCGGTCTTCATCTTTCCCATGGTCAGCCCTCCAAGGCTTCTGCTGCCTTTGCAGCGTCTGCATTTTCCGCAGCCGCATTTGCCGCCTTTATCATAATGGCACATTCAAGACGCTTCTTCTCCATTTCGCAGGAGAGCTTATGCGCAGTGAGGATATCCCCGGTGTAAATATAGTTGTTGGCATTGCAGCCTCCGCTGCAGTAGAACTTCGCCCAGCACTTTTTACAGTCTTCCTTGCTGTAGATATGCGCGGAGGCAAATTCCTTTTTAATATCGGTACCCCATGTCCCCTCATTTATATTTCCCATTTTGTACTTGTCGATACCTACAAACTGATGACAGGGGTAGATGTCACCCTCGGGAGTTATGGCAACATATTCATTTCCGCTGCCGCAGCCCCGGAGCCTTTTTATTGCGCAGGGTCCCTGGTCAAGATCAAGCATGAAATGGAAGAAGTTCAGATGTCTGCTTTGTCCCCCCTGATTGTCCTGCCCCTCCTGCTTGTCCGTTTTATTTTTTTCAAGGAGTATCTCTGCAAGACGTTCATACTCCGAGAATATAGCAGGCAGATTTTTTTCTGTAATGGCGTATTTCATTGACCCGTCGCTGACTACCGGCTCAACGGATATCTGGTCGAAGCCCTGTTCGTAAAGATGGAGCACGTCCTCGCCGAAGTCAAGGTTATATCCTGTAAATGTCCCTCTTACATAGTAATTTTCAAAATTGCGCTTTTTGACGAAGGTCCTGTATTTATCCATGATGGCATCATAGCAGCCCGTGCCGTCCACACGCTTGC
Organism: Oscillospiraceae bacterium; assembly: GCA_022508825.1. GTDB lineage: Bacteria > Bacillota > Clostridia > Oscillospirales > Ruminococcaceae > RGIG8773. Next base: position 6,693 of record JAFLUI010000095.1, on the reverse strand, counting down.
GGACACGGTCGTTGACCTCTTTTCTGCCGTCCACGGAAAGCACCACATTGGACATCTCCTTGTTGATGAAGTCCATTTTTTCATCGTCAAGAAGCAGACCATTTGTTGTGATGGTGAACCTGAAACGCTTGCCGTACTCTTTTTCCTTATTTCTGCCGTATGTGACCAGTCTTTTTACCACGTCCCAGTTCATAAGGGGCTCTCCGCCGAAGAAGTCAAGCTCAAGATTTTCCCTGTCCCCGGAATTTTCAAGCAGGAAGTCCATAGCCTTTTTGCCGGTCTCAAAATCCATATGCATACGCTTTCCAAGACCATAGTCTCCTGTAGACGCAAAGCAGTATTCACAGCGGAGGTTGCAGTCCTGAGCAACAAGAAGGCACATAGCCTTTACGGGAGCAGGCACCGAGCGGTCTGCAAACTGTCCGTAGTCGTCCTCAGAAAAAAGTATCCCCTCATCGTGGAGAGTCAGCACCTCATCATAGCAGGAGCGGATATCAGCCTCCTGATAGAAGCGGGTGAGCTTTTCGATGACCTTTCCGGGGCACTCCTTTTCAAATGGAGGCTCCACATTGTCAAGCATATCGTATGTAAGCTCATCTACAAGAAAAACGCCGCCGCTGTGGACGTCCAGCACTATATTAAGACCGCCCAGCTTGTACTTATGTATCATAAAAAAATAACGCTCCTTAGTGATAGAGGCGCATAATAGCAAACAAGGGGCTTAATGCCCCTTCAATGCCATTTTGACGCCGCTTGCTCCTTAAAACCTGTGCGGAATTACTTTTCGCACTTCTGATTAGCAACTGTGCAGGAAGTCTTGCAAGCAGACTGACATGATGCCTGACACTTGCCGCAGCCTCCCTTTGATGCTGTTTTCTTAAGGTTAGCCTTGTTGATGGTAATAATGTGCTTCATTGGAAATAACCTCCTCTGAAAAATTATTAAGACTATTATATCACATTAACCGACAATTTTCAATAGTCAAATTAACGAAATCTTTTGGGTGAATTTACACCAAATATGCCTCCTATGGCAGAACAGGACAGTATCATTAACAATTTTGTAAAGAAGCCCCCTGCAGAAAAGCCTCTGACAAAAATGATGCCTCCCAAAAGAGTGATTGCAAATATTATGGCTCCGCAGGCGAGACCCACCTTCAAACCGTTTCTCCTGCGGCGTTTGGCGGCTGTAAAGCCTGCAGTGAAGCATCCTGCGCAAAGGGCGGCGGAAGCCATCACGGTGAAAACTCCGTCGGTGAAGTCGACAACTGTAGCAATTGCCGAAAAAAACGTCACTGCAAGGAATACCGCGCCCACACAGGCAAGTCCCGTATTAAGGACAAGCAGGAGCTTTTCTGTTTTGATACGTTCAGCGGGAGTTTTTCTCCGCATATTGACCCTCCGTTCTGTAAGCATAGTCAAAGCAGTGCCGCACAAGGAGCGGCTGCCCTGATAAGGGGGAGTCCCCCTATTGAATGACTATGCTCGGAAAGGTCAGATAATGCAGGTTTATTTCTTTTTTATAGTTTCCTCGGTGTTATCGTGGATGGTAGCATTCTCGGAGATCGCCCATATCTTTACTCTGATCTTGGAGCGGTCGCCGCCTGTTTCGATAACAACGGTATCCTCGGTCTTGCGGACGATGATGCCTGTGATTCCTCCGATAGTGGTGACCTCGTCACCGATCTGGAGGTTGTCCCGCATTTCCTTGGCTTCCTTTTCCTTTTTCTTCTGGGGGCGTATCATAATGAAATACATCAGACCCATAATAATAGCCAGCATTACGAAATAGTACAGCATGATAGACATATCGGGCTGCTCTGCTGTTCCGGCTCCTGCTGCAGACGCGTCCGCACTGAGCATAAAATTCAACAAATACGAATACATTGAAGATCCTCCTAAAATTTAAACATAATACTATTATAACACATTTTTTCCAATTTGCAATAGAGTTCACAATTTTTTAACCAGGGCAAGAGCCCTGGACTTTATCTACCCCCACCCTTAGCAAGCAGAAAATAATGCAGTATGCTATAGCCCCCTATCAAGGGGGCGGGTTAGTTGGTAAGTAAATTAGTTCTTGCCGCATATTGAATTATCTCCGTAAATATGATATAATTTAACTGTTGGTAGAACTATCAGGCTGATATTCTTTTAACGAGGTAACTATGTCAAAAACAAAAACGGAAAAAGCGGCGGCTCTGATAATAGAGTTTACCGTTTACAGCTTTATCGGCTGGCTTTATGAAACTATCCTTACTTCGGCTGCATGGGGAAAATTTGCTGACAGGGGAGTGCTCCATCTTCCTCTTTGTCCTATATACGGCTTCTGCTCACTTGCCCTGCTGCTGATATTTCATAGACTAAAAAACATCCCTCTGATATTTGTTCTGGGGACGCTCCTTACTACTGCTGCCGAGCTTGTAGCCTCCTACATACTTGAACGGTTCACGACGGAATCTCTCTGGGACTACAGTCACTGGAGATTTAATTTTCAGGGACGCATCGCTCTGGGGAGCAGTCTTATTTTCGGAGTGCTGTGCGTCATTCTCATACGACTTTTACACCCCGCCGCAGAACATCTTACCGGCAAGGCAAGCGGCAGGACTTTGAAGATCACAGCGGCGGTACTGCTTCCGGCGATTCTTGCGGACGCTATGACAGTTATCGCCGGATATTAAAAAATATTGTTAGGAAGATAAAATGAAACGACTTGTTATAGGCATGACCGCCCATGTGGACTCGGGCAAGACCACCCTCTCCGAGGCTATGCTGTACCGTGCGGGAGAGCTCCGTAAGCTGGGACGTGTAGACCACGGCGACGCTTTTCTGGACACCCACTCCATAGAGCGGAGCAGAGGCATCACCGTTTTTTCAAAGCAGGCAGTCATGGGATACGGCGGCAGCGAATATACCATACTGGACACCCCCGGTCATGCGGATTTTTCCGCCGAGACCGAGCGTGCCCTTCGCGCTCTTGACTATGCAGTCCTTGTCATAAGCGGCACGGACGGTGTGCAGAGCCATACCGAAACTATCTGGCGGCTTCTCGGCAGGTACAGGATCCCTGCCTTTATTTTTGTGAATAAAATGGACATCTCCCCCTTTGAAGCAAGCGTTCTTATGGGGGGACTTACATCCCGTCTGTCCGACCGCTGTGTGGATTTTTCAAAGGAGGATTTTTTCGAGGACGCCGCCCTCCTTGACGAAGAGCTGATGAACGCTTTCCTTGACAGCGGTGAAATTCCCCGCACCCTCCTGCAGAAAGCCGTTGCCGAACGAAAGATATTCCCCTGCTTTTTCGGCTCCGCCCTGAAGCTTGACGGCATAGACGCTTTCCTTGACGGCTTGGAAAAATACACCCTCGAAAAAAATTACAGCGGCGACTTCGGGGGACAGGTCTTCAAAATAACCGAGGAGCAGGGAAACAGGCTAACCCATATAAAGATCACAGGGGGCAGTCTTAAAGTCCGGGATATTGTGAACGATGAAAAGGTAAGCGGTATCAGAATATATTCGGGAGCGAAATTCCGCACCGTGGACGAGGCTTTTCCCGGGATGCTCTGCGCTGTGACAGGTCTTTCAAAGACATATGCGGGGGAGGGTCTGGGAACGGAGAAAAATGCTGTCAGTCCCATGCTTGAGCCTGTCATGACCTATCGCATGATACTTCCCGATGGCACGGACAGTCACACCGCCCTTATGAAAATGCGCTGTCTTGAAGAGGAAGACCCACAGCTCCATGTTATGTGGAACGAGCGCCTGCAGGAGATACACGTCCGGCTTATGGGGGAGATACAGCTTGAAATACTGCGGACGGTCATTGCAGACCGCTTTGACATGGCTGTGGAATTTGACAGGGGCAGCATTCTGTACAAGGAGACTATTGCCGAGCCTGTGGAGGGTGCAGGACACTACGAGCCCCTCCGCCACTATGCAGAGGTGCATTTGCTTTTAGAGCCGTCAGAACCGGGAAGCGGCATCACATTTGCCTTCGACTGCAGAGAGGACGACCTTGACCGGAACTGGCAGCGGCTTATCCTCGGCAATCTTGCAGAGAAAACTCATATTGGAGTCCTGACAGGTTCTCCCATAACGGATATAAAAATAACCCTCACCGCAGGACGGGCACATCTTAAGCATACCGAGGGGGGAGATTTTCGTCAGGCATCATGGCGGGCTGTCCGTCAGGGACTTCGCTCTGCAAAAAGCGTCCTGCTGGAGCCCTGGTATGATTTCACTCTGGAGGTACCCTCTGAAAATATCGGCAGGGCGCTGTCCGATCTGCAAAGAATGGGAGCAGAATTTTCCGCACCCGAGGGAGAGGTCATAACAGGCTCCGCTCCTGCTTCCGAGATGATGAATTATCAGTCCGATGTGATAGGCTATACTCGCGGCAGAGGACGGCTCAGCTATGTTATGAAAGGATATCTTCCCTGTCACAATGCAGAGGAGGTCATCGCCGCAATCGGATACGACTGTGACAGCGACACGGAAAACACCGCCGACAGCATTTTCTGCTCCCACGGAGCGGGTCATATCGTCAAGTGGGACGAGGCGCCCCGTCATATGCACGTAAGCAGCGGTATAAACCGTAAGCAGGAGCAGGAGGAACAGGAAATTACTCCAAGACAGGTGGCAGACTATCGCTCCCGTCTTGCTGAGGACAAGGAGCTTATGGAGATTTTCGAGCGCACCTACGGAAAGATCAACCGTGACCCACGTCATGCGCTGCATACAGAAAAAAGTCCCTCCAAACCGCCGAAGCAAAAGCCCGTCCCGATACCAAAGGGTCCCGAATATCTGCTTGTGGACGGCTACAATATCATTTTCTCATGGGATGAGCTAAACGAAGCCGCAAAGGACAATCTTGACCTTGCCCGGAGTATGCTGATAAATACTCTGTGCAATTATCAGGGCTTCAAGCAGTGCGAGGTGATACTGGTTTTCGATGCTTACAAGGTAAAGGGAAACACCCGTGAGGTAGAGCGTTTCCATAATATAAACGTGGTCTATACAAAGGAAGCGGAGACTGCGGATATGTACATCGAAAAGGTCACCCATGAACTGAGTAAGGACTACCGGGTGCGGGTGGCGACGTCCGACGGCACGGAGCAGCTTATTATTTTAGGAAGCGGGGCATACCGTCTCTCTGCATCGGAGCTGCATGACGAAGTTAAGCGCATCGAAAAAGCGATACGGGATTTCATAAATGACCCCCGCCGCTAAATCTATATCGGAGGTGCAGAAATGTCCGGTGAAACACCCATGAAGATCATCGCACATATAAAAAGCGACTTCCCCGCCAAGTTCGGGATACCAAGGCAAAGCGGACTGACGGAGCTTACTTCCAAAATAATTTTTGAACCTGAATACCGTGTCCCCGAAGCGTTCAGGGGTCTGGAGGGATACTCCCACATCTGGATATTGTGGCAGTTCTCTGAGGCAATGAGGGAAGAGTGGTCTCCCACGGTGCGCCCGCCGAAGCTGGGTGGCAATACCCGAATGGGAGTCTTTGCAACACGCTCGCCGTTCCGTCCGAATCCTATCGGGTTATCCTCAGTGAAGCTTGATAAGATCGACTTTGACTGTCCTGACGCTCCCATCCTTTACGTAAGTGGAGCGGACATCATGGACGGCACTCCGGTCTACGATATCAAGCCCTATCTTGCCTATACCGACTCACACCCTGATGCGGAGGGTGGCTTCGCACTGCAGGAGACAGAGGGAGCGTTAAAGGTGAAATTTGCAGAGGGGGTATATGAAAAAGTCCCGGAGCATCTGAGAAAGGGTCTGACAGAAATTCTTGCACAGGATCCCCGTCCTGCTTATCAGAACTCTCCCGAGAGAGTTTATATCATGGATTTTGCGGAATATGAGATACGGTTTACAGTGAGCGGAGATATATTGAATGTGTGCGGTGCAGAAGTCCGGAAAAACTGTTTATAATAAAAAATGTATATCCTCCCATTTTTTATGCAAAATAAAATAAAAAAGGAGGATATTTTTATGTCTGTAAATTTTTCTGAAAGCAGGACGAAGGTCAATCTTATGCGTGCCTTTGCCGGTGAAAGTCAGGCAAGGAACCGCTACACCTTTGCGGCGGGCAAGGCAAAGAAAATGGGCTGCTGGTTCCTTTACAACATTTTTACTTTCACGGCAAATCAGGAAAAGGAGCATGCCGAGATCTTCTACAATCATTTAAAGCCTGAAAACGGAAACAAGGTAGTCATCGAAAATGCGGACTACCCAATCGACAACTACGACAAGCTTGAAGACCTTCTCAAAAGCGCACAGCGGAACGAGTACGACGAATGGGAGTCCGTGTATCCGGAGTTTGCGAAGATCGCCAAGGAGGAGGGCTTCCCTGATATTGCGTTCTCCTTTGAGAAGATCGCCGAGATCGAAAAAACTCACGGAGACCGTTTCGGATGCTTTGCGGAGCTTCTGGAAAGTAGCAAGATGTACGAGGGCGAAGATGACACCGAGTGGATATGTCTCAACTGCGGGCACATTCTGAAAGGCAAGAATGCTCCGAAGCAGTGTCCCGTCTGTCAGCACGACCAGGGATATTTTGTCCCGTACAAATATTATAAGTTTGTGGCGGAAAAGTATAGTATGCCTTGTTAAAAGTGAGTGTAAATTATCATTTAGCAACGCAAACTGGGGTGCCTTTTTCGCCGCGCAAGCGGCG
>JAFLUI010000094.1 GCA_022508825.1 Oscillospiraceae bacterium | reverse complement strand
CCGTTGCTCAGACAAAGCTTACTACACAGCTTGCTTCCGGAAGCTCCATTAAGGTGGATACTCTTGAAGAGACATGGAAGACCATTGTTGACGGTATCGAGGAGACCCGAAAGATTCAGGAGGATGCAAAGAAACAGCGTGAAGAGGATTCTGTACGTCTTCAGAAGCTTAAAGAGGACTACCGCGCTAAGATGAGTGAGACCAAGTAAAAATAATACTGCCGATGCTTTTTAGTGTAGCATCGGCAGTTTTTTAGTACCCGTCTGTACGTTTTATCTGTACCGGCGGGTCAGATCTTATGTATTTTTTATTCAATAGCTCTTGAAAGAGTTATTGCAAGGATATCGTCAGATGCGGGATTTGTCATGTAGTAGTTGGTGGTCTCTACTTTTCGGTAGATGCCGTCGTCCCCAAGCTGACGGGTCACAACAGCACGTACACGCTGTCCGTTCTTGTAGGCTTCAAGCTGGTCGTTGATGTCAAAGGTGTCGGAGAAAAGCTTCTGGTCATCGGGATGCATACTGGATGCTCCGTGAACGATAAGCTCGGTGTATACCCCTGTGGACGGACATGAACGTGTGGAAAAATGCTCATAGACCATCATATAGAAGCTGTTTCTGCTGAGATTTGAAAGTATGATGAGGGGATAGCGGGTAAAGACAGCGTCCAGAAGAAGCTGTGTGGCGCTTGCAGGGGGAAGGGTAAGAAGAATGTCCTCACTTTCTGCAGGAGCTGCAGAGCTTTCCAGAGCTTTTCTGAAATCGTTTTCCGGCATTGGCTTTGCAAAAAGGAATCCCTGGATAAGCTCGCATCCGCAGGTACGGAGGAATCCAAGCTGCTCCTTGGTTTCGACGCCCTCTGCAACGGTGGTCAGCTTAAGACGGTGAGCAAAATCGAAAATACTCTCAAGAACGATACGTTCCTTTTCATTTTCGCAGTTGCCGCTGAGCAGGGATTTGTCGATCTTAAGCACGGAAGCGGGGACGTCCTTGACAAAGTTAAGGGAGGAAAGTCCGCTGCCGAAATCGTCAATAGAGGCTTCAAAGCCCGCATCGCAGATACTCTGAACAAAGTCAATGATATTTTTTTCGTCCGCTGATAAAGCCGACTCGGTAATCTCGATCTCAATGAGCTTATGCGGTATGCCATAGCTGTCTACGGTCTTTTTCAGTCTTTCGGCAAAATCAGGCTCGCTTGTGTGCAGACGGGAAAAGTTTACCGATACTGTAACAACAGGACGGTTATTTTTTATTTCCTCGCTTAAAAACTGACAGGTTTCCTCCAGCATATACCAGTCAAGATCGGAAATAAGCCCAAGCTCCTCCAGAGGCGGTATAAATCTGCCGGGAGAAATTATCTCGCCCTCATTGGTTATCCATCTTGCCAGAGCCTCTGCACCTGAGATCTTGCTGTTTACAGCGTTGTATTTCGGCTGATAAAATACCTTCAGTTCTTTAGTCTCCATAGCCTTGCCGATAAGCTCTTTGATATTTTCTCTGGTAATTTCAATACCCATAAAACAGCCTCCTGTAAAAATAAAAGTGTATATTTTGCAGATTATTCATCGTTATAGTCATCTTTGGTGCCGTCTTCGGTATCAGGTACGGCATATCCGGATACTGATTTGGTATCAGGTGAAAGCTTGACCTGTGTTTCAAATAAGGAAACATCACCGGTTATGTTTTTTCTGCAGACTGTCAAAGTGATAACATCTCCGGGTTTTTTACCTGAAAGTACTTCCACAATTTCTTCCGAACCGAAAACACGCTTGCCGTTTATCTCTGTTATGATATCATAGAGCATGAGATCGGCATTGACAGCATCGCAGGCGGGGTCGATACCCATAACACAAAGTCCGGACATGATCCCATATGCGCTTGCGGAAGCATCACCGATAGGAACATAAGTGATACCTACCTGTGCACGGGAGGTCACATATCCGTATGCAATAAGCTCCTCTATGATAGGGACAGCATCGTCGATCTCGATGGAAAATACGATGTTTTCATACTTATCATCACGAACCACCACAATGCCGACTACCTGACCGTACATATTTACAACTGCACATCCTGAATTTCCGGGATTGGCAGCAGCGTCTATCTGGACACAGTGTACAGTGGTGCTGCTCATATAATCTGTGTCTATACTTCTGTTAAGACCCGTCACATGACCGTATGTTACGGTATTTTCCCAACCGCCGCCTGCGCCTGCCACAGCTATTTCCTCACCGATCACAAGGCTTGATGATGTTCCAAGTTCAGCAGGGGAGAGGTCGTCACGGTCTACCTTTATAACTGCAAGATCGCTTTTTTTATCAAAGCCTATAACATTTGCCGCTGCTTCTGAGCCATCGTAAAAGACAACTGCAATTTGTTCTGCGCCGTCCACCACATGAGCGTTTGTAAGGATATATCCGTCTTCCGTAAGTATGATACCTGAGCCGTATGCCATAGGTGTATACGGCATATCGCCGTAGACCTCGATCTTCACCTGGGATGGCAGAATTATTTCTGCAACACCTATTGTTGTAAGAAGGCCTGTTTCCTTATTCTGATACATTTCGTTGTCAAGCACCGGCTTTTCTGCCCTTGGAAGCTCTATAATGATATTATCGGCTGCATTGTCCGTATCATTTGAATTGTCATTCTGTACCTTAGTTATAGTCGAATTCTGCAGTATCCTGTTGTCTTTTATTTTTGAATTTGTGACCGCTATTGCCCCCATCAAAACTATGGAAACAACAAACATTGCTGCAAGCACTGAAATTATAGCGCACAGCCATTCACCTGAAAGTCGTTTCTTTTTATCGAAATTATTATCCATAAGACCTCCTGATCCGGTTATTTCTGAAGCTGGACCTCAAATTCTGTATACTGTCCGGGTTCGCTGCGTACAAGGATCGTTCCTCCCTGCAGTCTTACAAGATTGCTGACAATAGACAAACCAAGTCCTACACCTGTGGGATCCATACCCCGGGATTTATCTGTTTTGTAGAATCGGTGAAAGATCTTTGATATCTCATCTTCAGTTAATCCCTCACCGCTGTTTCTTATTCTGAATAACAGGGCATTTTCCTGTTCTTCAAAGGAAAATTCAATATATCCTCCTTGATTCACAAATTTGATGGCGTTCTCTACAAGATTATAGATCACCTGCTGAATAAGATCCTTGTCAGCTTTTATAACAAACTTTCCGATGTCAAGACCGCGGATATCAATGTTTTTTTCTTCAATACGCTTTTCAAAGTTAAGCAGTATCGGCAGGATCACTGTTATAATATCAATATCCTTGGTGACGATAGTAAGCTCTCCCGCTTCATATTTGGAAATATTGAGCATAGTCCTGACAAGACGCGCCAGACGGTCGACCTCTGAAGAAACTATCTTAAGATAGTGTTCATGTTTTTCGGGAGGGATAGTACCGTCAAGAATACCGTCAATAAATCCGCCTATTGTTGTCATAGGAGTTTTTAATTCGTGGGAAACATTTGAAATAAATGTTTTTCTTGATTCCTCAATGTGCTCCAACGAGCTTGCCATCTCATTAAGCGTTCCTGCCAGAAAGCCGAGCTCATTATTGTCCGCAACATATATCTTATTTGAAAAATCTCCTTCGCCGAATTGTCTTGATTTTATTGTCATTTCACGGATAGGGGAGAGGATATTCTGTGTTGAAAGAAAGATCACCAGAAAAACTACTGCAATAATAACAGCCGTGACAGCAGCCATCGTAAATGCCAGTCTTATCATAAAGTTATTGAAATCTGTGCAGGGTAGCCTGCCAAAAAAGAAGTATGTGTTTCCTTTCAGGCTGATCTCATATGCAATGTTAAAAAAGTCATTATCGTAATAATTATCAAGTGTGCTCAGTTCATACAGTCCGTTCTCCGAAACGCGGCTGATAGTTTCCTGATAGATAGGTTTTTCTTTATGTGAACACAGCGCCGCTTCGGAACAAGCCAAAGCAGCGCCGTCTGAATCAATGAGGGTAAAAATAATTTCTGTATCACCTGCAGTATCGATACACATCTGTTCCAGAAGCTCAATATCAATTGTTTCGGCAGTGTTTATTTCGGAAACAATTTTTCTCAGTGCCTCGCTCATCAGCTCATCAAGATAACTTCGCTTATCCGATTTGTAAAAATTAGCAGATAGAACCAACAGCACCGCAGTTATGCAGATAACAGCAGAAAACAATATGGCCGCACACAGATAAAAGAATTCACTGAATATGCTTTTATGCATTAGCGTCCTCGTCAGCTTCAAACTTGTAGCCAACACCCCATACAGTTTTCAGAGCCCATTTTTCTGAAACGCCTTCAAGCTTTTCACGGAGACGCTTGATATGAACGTCAATAGTTCTGGAGTCGCCATAATACTCAAAGCCCCATACCTCGTCCAGAAGCTGGTCACGGGTATATACTCTGTTCGGATTGGAAGCAAGATAGAACAGCAGCTCAAGCTCCTTCGGAGGGGTATCCATTACCTTGCCGTCTACACGCAGCTCATATCTTGTCATGTTGACAACCAGCTTATCATAGCGGACTTCCTTGATTTCTGATTCTGAACTGGACTGACCTATACGTCTGGAAACTGCTTTTATTCTGGCAATAACTTCCTTTGTATCAAAGGGCTTAACTATATAGTCATCTGCACCGAGTTCAAGTCCCAGTACCTTATCAAAGGTCTCGCTCTTGGCTGTTATCATAATAATAGGTACATTTGATTTCTTGCGAATTTCACGGCATACCTGCCAGCCGTCAAGCTCAGGCAGCATGATATCCAGCAGGATAATATCAGGCTTAAGCGCATTGAACTTTACGACAGCTTCTTCACCGTCATGGGAAATAATGACGCCCCATCCTTCTTTTTCAAGATAGAGCTTCAGAAGCTCACAGATATTGTTATCGTCATCGACTACTAAAACTTTTCCGAGTGACATAATTACCATCCTTTCCAATACTGCATAATACAAAGATGCCCTATACAGAATACATTTTTGCAGCGATTCAAATGCGCAGAGATCAGACGAAAAGTTTTTTCAGACCGCTCAGACCGCAATTTTTTCAGACCGCAAAACCGTATATTCAAATTATACCAAAATTTGCGACATGATAAATGAATAAACTATGTAATATTATTTTCTAAATTGTAAATTTAATAAAATATTGTATATATTTTGCATATATTAATATAAAATGAAAATAAAAAATTCATTTTTCATTGTGTGAAATCCTTACCATGTCCAATCTGACATAAATCTTGTCAGTTTAGAGTCCTCACCGCTTCGTTTCTTCTGCTTTTTCAGCTCATTCACTACTCCGAGAGCGATGAGAGCGGCTCCTGCAAGGGCAAGGTAAACGAGCCATGCTATGCTGTTCAGCTGTCTGAAGCTCAACAGTACCGCTGATACCACCATAGAAGCGACGGACAGTACGAACCACCGCTTTTTCTTTATGATAAAAGATACAGCCAGTATTATAAACAGCACTATTCCGATGAATACAGAGTCAAAATTCATACCTGAGTCCAGCGCACCTATAAACAGAGCGATAAGAGACAGGATAGCAGCTACAAAGGAAATATTATCCACCGTTTCGGGAGCCTCCCGCCAGATGCGCTTCAACAGTGCACAGAAAATAACTACAGGTACAAGATCAAATTCCAGACTGATCATGTGCGGGACGTCGAAAAACGGCTGCTTCCACCATATCAGGAGAATAAATGCCGATACCGCAGTTATAAATGATTTTTTAGCTTTGATAGGCTGTTCTTTCCTTATCAGGTTTGCCGTCAGTGCAGCGAGAAGAACGATGCCTGTCCATTCCCTTATATCAGAATATGACATAGAAATGAACATAACAGCTGCAATGAAGGCTCCTATTGAAAAAATATCGCAGTACAGCTTGTCAAACAGCTTCCTGCCGAACATAATGCGTCCTGTTACAGCAAGTATCAAGGCAAATACAGCGGCAGTGTCAGGACCATGCTGATCTCCGATAATTATAAGAGCCATTGCAAGGGGGAAGATCATGGTCATTGTATTTTTTCTGAATACGCTCAGGAACAGTCCGCACAGTGCAAGGACAGCTCCGAAGATCAGTACAGTAAGACATTCCTCGGCATTTCCTCTCATTATCATTATGCCGGAAAGTATCGGAACTGCATACCAGAGAAAATGCTCGGTAGCCTCTCCGGTCTTTTCAAATCCCCCCATATAATAAGATATTATATATATGGCGAAGATCATAAGCAGCACAGACGCAGGGAACAGCAGGAGATAAACGCTTTCGGTAAAATATCCACCCACATGAAACGCAGTTATAATTACAGACGTCCATAACAGGTTTATATGTGAGTATTTTCCGTTCGGGAAAGCTTTTTTGAAAAGATACAGTCCGATGTATGCTGTTACTGCCAGCATGGAAATAAAGTCGGAGGTCTCATCTCCAAGAGAAAATAATATAAATATCGGGATGGCTGCTATTACAGCGATTCCGTATGCTTTTGCGAGGGACGCCGCTTTTTTTATGAAAAGCATTACCGCCGCAATAATACAGATCAGAATGACAGTTACAGAAGCTGCAGCTGAGAAAGGATGATCCGCAGTAAGCAATGTAACATTATATTGCTTGAAAAGTAACGCTATAGGGAATCCCGCAAAAGCCGTCAGCAGCGGACAAATGATATTGGATATTATTCCTCTGGTTGAAAGTCCTGCAGAGACAACTCCTGCCGCGATTATTATAAGGGACAGTATGCCGCTGTCAGGAGGATATCCTTCAGAAATGCAGAGCAGTACGGATATAAATGCATAAACGGCTGTTATCACATCATTGAAAGGGGAGTAAAGAGCTTCTCTGAGTTTTGTGAACCGCACCAGGCAGAAATATCCCAGAAGTATGATATAGGCAATAAAGAAGGTATATACCGAGTATCCGAGGATAAGTATGATAAGTTCAGCGGAAAACCACAGCATGGCTCCGAAGGACATTGCCCTGAACTCTTCTGTCTTGTTTCGCAGAGCAAGTATAAGAAGCTGGGCAAAAACCGCCGCTGATGCGAAAACAAGTGTCAGGGAGGGTATTTCGCCCTCTGAAATAAGCATGATATTTTCGATCATTCCGAGCAGAGCCGCCGCACACGCTGCAATGACTGCAAGTATCCGCATTGCTGTTTTAAGGGCATCAGGCAGTATCCCCATTGCCGATAAAACAGCGTAGATAAGGGACGTGGACGCAATTATCACTGTAAATCCGGATATTTCGTCCGGTTCAAAGCCTGTAATAAGAGCAGCTGTTATGAAGAAAGCAAAGGCTATACCGCTTGCAGCACCGTTTTTCTCCTTGCCGGTGATGGCTTTTGCAAGGAAGCATACAGAGAATATCGCAAATGCAGCCAGAGAAACAAAGCCTTCACCTGCGGCAAATAACGAGATTATACTCAATATCCATGTGTTTATCATGGAAAAACGGTTCCATTCGGGGATAAATATACTGTCCTCTCCAAAAAGGGAAGCAAACAGCTTTTGTACTATCCGCTCGGTGAGAACTATTGCAAGGGTAAATACAGACGAAACAAGCGCAAAGATACTTTCGTCAGGAGAAAGCTGCATTATGAAAGACACAGCTGCTCCCGAAAAGCTGAAGAAGGAAACTGCTGCCGCAAAACGGCTTTTGTAATCATGAGCTCCCTTGAAAGCGGGGATACATATGCTCAGGCACATAGCTGACGCAATAAAATATCTGCCGCCTCCTGATAATGAAAGATACTCTCCGAACAGTTCAAGGGCTGCTGCTGCAGCAATAGCGGCGGGCAGAAAGAGACTTCCCAGCACATAGAAGATACGTCCTGTCTGAGGAAGCTCCAGCTTTCTTTCGGCGACTGAATGGATACCAAAAAAGAGAGCGGAGAATGACAGCAGCACCACTGATTTGAAAAATGTATTAAGGGCTCCCCATGCTGCAATTGCAAAGATGAATCCGGAAAGCGAGATCAGCAGAGCTCCCAGAATAAGTATGATATTTATAGTGCTGACGCTCTTTTTTTCGGGACTTTCCGTCTGCACGGTGAAGGCTTCTGATCTTTTGGGTTCAGATGTAACCTCGCTGCCATCGTCTGAAAATATTTTTGTATCCGGCAGCGGAGCTGATCGTACTGCTTTAGCCGGACGGATATATGGCATATCATAGGGGAGAGAATATTGTACAGTGGGCGCTGCGGGAGTCTGTATCGTCTTTGACTGAACCTGAACGGAAGCTTCCTCCTGATTCTTAATTTCTTCGGAGGCAGCTTCATCAACAGGCGGCACTGCCCCTGACGCATATTTGTCACGTTCATCTGTGAGCTTTTTTATTGTTTCAAAAAGCTCCCTGTTCTGCTTTTTGAGCGCATTAACATTGCTGAGCTGTGTCAGAAAAAGTATAAGCAGAACTATCGGCGAAACAAGCCATATAATAATAAACATAATTACAGCCATGTCATACTCCTTAAAAATCAATAGCACAAATAGAAATCAATGCTATTATATCATACTTTTACAGGAAAATCAATAGCCGTTTTTTAAGGTAACAGTATCAAAAAATACCGGATGCTTCACGCTGAAACACCCGGCTTTATTTTTTGTAAGGAGCTTGCCCTGTTTATGAAAACATCGTATGCTGACGTCTGTAATTGTCGTTGTCCTTCTGAGAGAGTTCTGTTTGAACGCTTTTAAGCTGCTGTTCAAGACGCTCCCGCTCTTTGCCTTCGGCGGAAGCAAGACGCTGTTCGATCTGTTCAGCACGCTTTCTGAGACGTTCAATTTCTCTGTCCACCTTGTCTGTATTGCCTGTGCAGCTTTCTGATTTTTCAGGAGAGTCATGATAAATTTTCGGATCACCTTCATCGTCCTGAGAAAGAGCATAAAGACCGATGGGCTCGTCCTTTTCGCTTGGTATGTACTCGTCCCTGCCGTGTGATCTTTCACCGGATCCCTCAACCTTTTCGGGTTCCTTTTCAGAAATATCAGACACCAATCTTACACCATATACAGCACTGTTCTGTCCGCTTTGGATATTGCTTATCTGCATTTTTCACTCCGCCTTTCTAAATATTGATTTAAGCTTGTATCAAAATATTTTACGATATCTGCTTAAATATTATTATAGCTGTCAGTTTGAAAATTTCAATAAAAACGTTGTGAAATGCAGTCTTAATGCTGCGAAATGTTCATCAGTACGCTGAGAGTGAAAATATTTTCGGTACAGCTTATCCTGACGCTCCCTCCGTATTTTTCTGCGGCGCGCCTGATATTTTTAAGTCCCGTACCCCATTTAAATTTTTCTCCGTCAAAGCTGTTTTTTATTTCAATGAGAAAAATATCTCCATGAGAAATTCCCGTTATATTTATAAATTTTTCAGAGTGCTCATTGAGCCTTTCACAGGCGTGGACGGCGTTGTCAACAGCATTTGCAAGGATGATACAAAGATCACTGTCGTCTATTTTGCAGGGAGGGAGCTTTATTTCACAAGTGATATCAATCACTTTTTTCTCTGCTTCGGAAAGCTTGCTGTTTATAATAATATCCGCAGCAGAATTTCCTGTCTGAAAACGCACGGAAAAGTTATTTGCAATGTTCTCCATCTCAGAAAGGTATTTTTCCGCTCCGGCAGTGTCCCCGTTTTTCAGAAGTCCTGTGAGAACGGTCATATGGTTTTTAACGTCGTGACGGAACGCTCTGGTTTTCTTCAAGCGGGCTTCCGCCTCCTTCGCACGGAGTTCAGCATATTCCGATCCTGTTTTATTTTTTATCATTTCGCCGCATATGTGCAGGATACAGAATATTGCAGATATCTCCAGTACCTGAAAAAATATCATTGCAGGAGCTTCTTTTGACACATTTTCAAGCATACCGTCAGAGACGGTATTTCCGTAAAGAATATTATTTATGTATGACCCGATACAAAATATCATCAACAAAGGAACTATAAGATATTTTACACCGTAAATATTATCAGAAATTTTATCTGAAAAATGCTTCAGTATGAATTCACAGGATACACAAACTAAAAAGAGGGAAAGAAGATCAAATAATATCATGACTGCCGCTGTAAAGTCAGGATCCTTTCCGATCATGACAGGGGAGAGCATACCGATGACTGAATTTATTGTACCGAAAGAAAGCTGAAAGACTGTAACGATAATAATTGCAGACATGATAATTTTTAAAAAGGACTTTCGTCCTGCAAGTCTGCCCAGATAATGATATCCGATAAGCGCCTCCGCCGCACCGGAAATGCCAAAATATATTTCAGAAAGCTTTTCCATAATTATTTATCCTTTAAATACGTAATGACTGCTGTCTCAAGATCCTCCCGCCGGAGCCTTGATATCGGAATCTCTGCTCCGCCGTACATATGCGCCGTATCTTTTCCGAATCCGTTCA
Organism: Oscillospiraceae bacterium; assembly: GCA_022508825.1. GTDB lineage: Bacteria > Bacillota > Clostridia > Oscillospirales > Ruminococcaceae > RGIG8773. The sequence continues at coordinate 827 of JAFLUI010000094.1, read as the reverse complement.
AATGCTCAAAATTTATAAGAAAGCTTCTATGACATCTGAAAAATGAGCTGCCTGATTTTTTCAGCCTGCTTTCCAGACTATCTATTTTATCGTAGTAATCAATCGTTTCTCCGTCTACAGTATGGATATATATTTTTCGGTTCAGGACTTCGCAGTACACTATCTCATTCAGAGCAAGAAATCTTCTTTCGCCCTCTTTTTGCACTGTAAGAAATGAACTGTCCAGACGCTTTTGCAGACGTTTCATAGTCCGCAGGAATTTGTCATTGCTTACAGGCTTGACAAGATAATCATATGCTGAAACTTCAAATGCGTCAAAAACGAGCTCTTCCAGTATGGTAACAAATATCAGGTACCCGTCAAATCTCCGGGCTCTCAGCCTGCGTGCGGTCTCCATTCCGTCAGGAGCGTCCATTTTTATATCAAGGAAAATGACGTCATAATCTGCAGCGTCACAACTGTTTATCAGAGATGTCCCATCATAAAATTTTGAAATTTTAGCTTCCGTTCCTGTTCCTGTAAAAAAGCTTTTTGCGCGTATTTCAAGGTCGTTGACCATGCCAGGTTCATCATCGCATATTGCTATGTTTATCATCGGCGTACACTCCTGTTTCAGACTTTTATTAAATTATATCACAAGGTTTTTAGGAGGTCAAGCAGGATATTTTTATGACCCGGATTGACACCTCTTCTTTAAAAGTATTATAATAAAGGCATAGAAAGCATTTTGTTACAAAAATCCGTCCACTTATGACATTTTACAAAAGATACTCATATTAAATGCCGAAATACACATAGAGAGGGTGTTCCTATTGTTGTCAATAGCG
>JAFLUI010000093.1 GCA_022508825.1 Oscillospiraceae bacterium | reverse complement strand
TACATGATAGCTCTGCGGGACGACAGCGGCAAGCTTGTGGGATACTACGAAAAGCATGAATACCGTAACCGTGAGACCATGGAATTTTACGATATGAAATAAACTTTATCCGAAAGGAAATAAAATATATGTACACACTTTTAAAACAAGAGGGCAAGGCAAGACGGGGAAAATTTGAAACAGTACACGGTACTTTTCAAACTCCATGCTTTATGAATGTGGGAACGGCTGCCGCAATAAAAGGGGGAGTGTCCTCTCTTGACCTTAAGGAGTTAAAATGTCAGGTGGAGCTGTGCAATACCTATCATCTCCATGTGCGTCCCTCGGACAAGGTTATAAAGGAAATGGGAGGGCTCCATAAATTCATGAACTGGGACAAGCCCATCCTTACAGACAGCGGTGGATTTCAGGTGTTTTCTCTGGCAAAGCTGCGGAAGATCAAGGAGGAGGGAGTCTATTTCAACTCCCATGTTGACGGACGGAAAATTTTTATGGGTCCGGAGGAAAGTATGCAGATACAGTCCAACCTTGCGTCCACAATTGCAATGGCATTTGATGAGTGCGTGGAAAATCCGGCTTCCCATGAGTACAGCAAAAGCTCCTGCGACAGGACTGTCCGATGGCTTGTAAGATGTAAAGAAGAGATGGAAAGGCTCAATGCTTTACATGATACCATAAATAAAAAGCAGCTCCTTTTCGGAATCAATCAGGGCTGCACATATGAAGACCTGCGTATCAGTCATATGGAGCAGATAGCGGCTCTTGACCTTGACGGCTACGCTATAGGCGGTCTTGCGGTGGGAGAGCCTACAGAGGAAATGTACCGCATTATCGAAGCAGTGGAGCCTGTCATGCCGAAGGAAAAGATACGCTATCTGATGGGCGTGGGGACACCATCCAACATAATTGAAGCGGTGGCAAGGGGAGTGGATCTTTTCGACTGCGTAATGCCAAGCCGTAATGCCCGTCATGCTACGGTGTTTACATGGAGCGGCATCATGCACGCATCAAATCAGTGCTATGAGACCGATTCTCTGCCTCTTGACCCGGAATGTGACTGTCCCACCTGCCGGAATTTTTCAAGGGCGTATATCCGTCATCTTTTCAAGGCGAACGAGCAGCTTGCAGGCAGGCTTGCGGTAATGCACAATCTGTATTTCTACAACACTCTTATGGAAAAAATACGGGAGGCTCTTGACGAGGGTCGGTTCGGGGAGTTCAGGGAGAAATATTCTTCTTTGCTGGCTTCGCATCTGTAATTTATGGGGAGATTAAAATGAAAGTATTATTATTCTGTGCCAAGGGCTTTGAGACTATGGAATTCAGCGTGTTCATAGATGTATTCGGATGGGCAGGAAATGACCACGGATGCAATGTACAGGTCGAGACCTGCGGGTTTACAAAACAGGTGGTGAGTACATTTAACGTCCCCATAATTGTTGATAAATTGATAGACGAAATTGACGTCAATGAATACGCTGCGCTGGCTGTCCCGGGAGGATTTGAGGAATTCGGATATTATGAGGAAGCATATGACGAAAGATTTCTTGATCTTATACGGAGATTTGACAGGCAGAGTAAACCGATCGCTGCTGTTTGTGTGGGAGCCTTGCCTCTGGGAAAAAGCAGGATATTACAGCACAGAAAAGCTACTACATATCATCTTAACGGAGGACGCAGACAAAAACAGTTAGCTGAATTCGGCGTGTCGGTAATAAATGAGAGGGTAGTTGTTGATGGAAATGTTATTACCTCCTATTGTCCGGAAACTGCTCCCTATGTTGCTTTTGAACTGTTAAATAAGCTTGTTGGTCAGGAGAAAATGATGATCGTTAAGAAAGCGATGGGGTATTAAGCGTATTGCACAGAGCGGATAACAGAATTGATAAAAAAATTACAGGCAGACTGAGCCTGTAATTTTTATTTCACCACATTAGTTACCGATAAAATTTATATCATAAAGCACCAGAAAAGTCAAAACTCGCCCAAAAACTAAAATTTCATAAATTTTTCTAATTAATTGTTGAAATCTTCTGAAATATATGTTATACTAATAAATAGTTTTGTTTCGGAGGCTTTTATGAAGCTAATTATTTTTGATTTGGACGGAACTCTTGTGGATTCCCTTGAAGACCTTGCAGATGCTGCAAACTACGCTATGAAGCATTTCGGGTACCCGGTTCACCCCATTGAAGCTTTCAGATATTTTGTGGGAAACGGTATCCCGAAGCTTATTGAGCGGTGTCTGCTTGAAAGTGAGCGTTCCCCGGAGCGCATCGAGGAGGTCAGAGCGGTTTTCAGCGGGTATTATAACGTACATTTTGCGGACAAGACCCGTCCCTATGACGGAATCCCGGAGCTGCTGGACAAATTGAGAAGTGAGGGTGTCAGGACGGCGGTGGCATCCAACAAATCCGACGATTTTACCCATGTCATAACAGACAGCTTTTTTAAGGGGACATTTGACGCCGTTATAGGCAGCAGGGAGGGCGTTCCAAGAAAGCCTGCCCCCGACATTGTTTTTGACATTATGAAGGAGCTTGGCGCGGACGCTTCTGATACATATTTCGCAGGAGACTCCAATGTGGATATGTACACCGCAAAAAATGCGGGAATTAGGGCTATAGGATGCTTATGGGGATTCCGGACAAAAGAGGAGCTTCTTGAAGGAGGGGCTGATTTTCTTGCGGAAAACCCCTGGAGTATTTTCGATATACTATTTGAAAAGGAGAAGTGAATATGAACTACAGCATTAAAGAGGTCGCAGAAAGATTAAAGGGACTGCGTGACATTCTCGGAATTTCCGAAGCTGAGATGTGCGAAAAAACAGGCTGTTCCCCCGAGGACTACGCTCTTATTGAAAAGGGCGAAAAGGATTTCTCCGTTACTTTTGTTTATAAGTGCGCGGAGATCTTCGGCGTTGATATTATCGAGCTGCTTACAGGTGAGAATCCCAAGCTTAAGCGCTACTGTGTTGTAAGAAAGGGTACAGGACTTCCTGTAAAGCGCCGTGAGGGCTTCGAGTATCAGCACCTTGCATATCTTTTCAAGGATAAGAAGATCGAGCCGTTCCTTGTTATCGCTCCCTACTCAGAGGAGGAGCAGGACAAGCCTATTTCTCTGTCTGTTCACGAGGGGCAGGAGTATGACTACATCCTTTCAGGCTCACTTAAGATCGTCATTGACGGCAAGATCAAGGTTCTTGAACCGGGCGACTCCATCACCTACGATTCAAGCGCACCCCACGGAATGATCGCCACAGGCGGCGACAAGTGTGAGTTTCTTGCCATACTTATCAAGTAATTATCAGGAGGTTCTTGCAAAATGGATATGAACGAATTTTATAAAAGATTTTTGACAGACACCTTTGACAGCAACGGGACTCTCACAAAGATAGATTTTCATGTGCCTGAAAACTTCAATTTCGGATATGATGTAATTGACGAGATCGCTAAGCTTGACCCTGACCGCCGTGCCATGGTATGGGTAAACGAGGAGGGCGAGGAGCACATCTTCACCTATTCCGAGCTTATGAAAAAGTCCAACCAGACCGCTAATATGCTTCTTGCTCACGGTATCAAAAAGGGAGACAAGGTGCTGTCCGTTTTAAAGCGTCACTATCAGTTCTGGTTCCTGACCATTGCGCTCTGCAAGATCGGTGCCATTATTATCCCCGCTACAAACCAGCTTATGAAAAAGGACTACACCTATCGTTTCAATGCTGCTGACGTTAAATACGTGGTTGCCACCGCTGAGGGGGAAGTAATCGAGCATATCGAGGAGGCTCTTAACGAGTACGGCAAGATCTCCGAAAAATTTGTAGTCCGGGGCGACAGGGACGGATGGATCTCCTTTGACAAGGAGATAGAAAATTACCCCGACACTCTGGAGCGTATCGAAAATAATGTCAATGACGATATGCTGCTTTACTTCACAAGCGGAACAACAGGATATCCTAAAATGGTGCTTCACAGCCATTATTATGCTATAGGTCATATCCAGACTGCAAAGCACTGGCACAATATCATGGACGACACCCTCCACTTTACCATCTCCGAGTCAGGCTGGGGAAAATGTATGTGGGGCAAGATGTACGGTCAGCTTACCTGTGCGGCAGCGATCTTCGTGTACGATTTCAACCGCTTCCATTCAGCGGATATTCTCCAGAAGATACAGGATTACAAAGTAACATCACTTTGCGCACCTCCTACAATGTTCCGTATGTTCATTAAAGAGGGAATAGAGGGTTATGACCTTTCCAACCTTAAATATTCGACTATCGCGGGAGAGGCTCTCAATCCGGAGGTCTACAACAGATGGCTTGAATATACCGGTCTTAAACTGATGGAAGGCTTCGGACAGACCGAGACTACTCTCGTTATTGCAAATCTTCCCGGAATGGAGCCTAAGCCCGGTTCCATGGGCAAGCCCACTCCGCTTTACGATGTGGATATCGTTGACGAGGACGGAAATTCTCTCCCTGCCGGTGAGACCGGAGAGATTGTTATACGCACACATGAGGGTCCCAACATTGGTATGTTCAAGGAGTACTATAAAAATCCCGAGGAGACACAGAAGTCCTGGAACAATAATATGTATCACACCGGTGACACTGCATGGCGTGATGAGGACGGCTACCTCTGGTATGTAGGACGTACCGACGACGTTATCAAGGCGTCCGGATACCGTATCGGACCATTTGAGATCGAAAGCGTCCTTATGGAGCACCCCTCTGTTCTTGAAGTTGCCGTAACAGGCGCAAAGGATCCCATCAGAGGTCAGGTGGTAAAAGCGACTATCGTTCTTACAAAGGACTACAAGGACAAGGGCGATGAAAAGCTCATCAAGGAGCTGCAGGACTATGTAAAGAAGAACACTGCTCCTTATAAATATCCTCGAATCGTTGAGTTTGTGGACGAGCTTCCTAAAACTATCAGCGGCAAGATCAGACGTGTTGAGATCAGAGACAACGATAATAAATAAAAGAAAACCCCGCTGTAAGGCTGATAACTTTACAGTGGGGATATTTTCATATGTGACGTATATACTGAATTTCCCGAAGCTCCTTTCCGCCGATGTTGATATCCATTTGTCTGCCGCTTTCAGAAAATCCTGTCTTTTCGTAAAATCTCCTTGCCCGTGAGTTTTCTTCAAGCACCCAAAGAAAAATGTCGTTAAAGCCCATTTCTTTAAGCCGGGAGACAACAGCATCAAGGAGACTTTTTCCGTATCTCTTGCCGATGTATTCCGGCAGAAGATAGATGGAAACTATTTCGCCGAAGTCGGGAAGCTCCGGAAGTCTTGATCTGCAAAAGCCTGATGTTCCGATATATTGTCCATTCTGAACCACAACATAATTATGCATACCCTCTTTATCAATTCCGGAAGCCCAGCGTCCGGCTGGTATGCTGTTCAGATAGCTTTGGGGGATAATGTTTTTGTATGCGAATTTCCAGCTTTCCTCGTAGATATTGCTTATCAGAAGCCTGTCGTCAGAAGGCTTGATCGGTCTTATTTCCATTGGTTTATCCTTTCAAATAACAAGCCTCCCAAAGAGTTTTTTCATTGGGAGGCTTGTTTCATTTACAGATCAATTATAACCTTGCCTGCAGAAGTGGGCTTCACTTCGACAGCATCCTTGCCGAATACCTTTACCTTGAAAGGTGTCTTTGTATCGGTATAGGAGGCTTCAACCTTGTCTCCGTGTCTTACCGCTGTAAGAGTAAATACCTTTTTGGCATCGGTGTCGTAGATATTGCACTCAATAGACTTTCCGTCCTCGGGCTCGTAAATTACGAACTCTGTATCATTGAGATAATCATACTCGAAGTTCTTCTCAAAGCTGCCGTATGCAATAATGCTGTTAGGCTTTGCAAGGCAGGGGAGAGAGAAGTAGTCGAACTTTTCGTTGTAGAACTTTCCGCCCTCGTACTGTTTGCCGGAAATGATATCCGTCCACTTTCCTGCGGGAACATAGAACTCCGCAGTACCTTCTTCATTGAATATAGGCGCAATCAGAATGTTGTCACCGAACATATACTGACGGTCAAGGTTAAGACATACAGGGTCGTCTGCATAGTCAATGACCATTGCTCGCATCATCGGAACGCCCACTGTGGAGGTCTTGACAGCCTGTGACCAGATATAAGGCATCAGCTTGCCTTTCAGCTTTGTGAAGAAGCGGAGGACGTCAACGGACTCCTCGTCAAAGAGCCATGGAACTCTGTAGGAGCTGTTTCCGTGGAGACGGGAGTGTGAGGAGAACAGTCCGAATGCAGCCCATCTCTTATAGATATCGGGAGTAGCTGTAGCCTCAAATCCGCTCATGTCGTGGCTGAAATATCCGAAGCCGGACAGACACAGTGACAGACCGCCTCTGAGAGTCTCTGCCATGGAGGTGTACTCTGCCGAGCAGTCTCCGCCCCAGTGAACAGGGAACTGCTGTCCGCCTGCTGTTGCGGAACGTGCAAACAGGCAAGCTTTGTTTTCGCCGTAATATTCCTTCAATACATTGAATACAGTCTTATTGTAGAGATATGTGTAGTAGTTGTGCATTGCGATGGGGTCGGAGCCGTCGTAATACTTTACCTTGGTGGGTATTCTCTCACCAAAGTCTGTCTTGAAGGCATCAACGCCCATTTCGCAGAGAGCCTTAAGCTTGGAAGCATACCACTCACAGGCTGCGGGATTTGTGAAGTCCACAAGAGCCATGCCAGGCTGCCACATATCGCACTGGAACACGCTTCCGTCGGGATTCTTGATGAAGTATCCGTTCTTTTTGCCCTCGTCAAAGAGCTTGGAGCGCTGTGCGATATAGGGATTTATCCACACGCAGATTTCCAGACCTCTGTCCTTGAGACGCTTAAGCATTGCGGGAGGGTCGGGGAACTGACGCTTGTCCCATTCAAAATTACACCACTCGAATTCCTTCATCCAGAAGCAGTCGAAGTGGAATACCTGCAGGGGAATGTCGCGCTCTGCCATGCCGTCGATAAAGGATGTAACGGTCTCCTCGTCATACTTTGTGGTAAAGGATGTAGTGAGCCACAGACCGAATGTATATGCGGGAGGAAGTGCAGGCTTTCCTGTAAGGGAGGTATAGTTTGAAAGCACCTCCTGCAGATTCTCGCCGCCGATCATGAAGTATTCAAGATGCTCTCCCGGAATGGTAAATGATACCTTTGAAACGGTGTCGGAAGCAACCTCATAGGAGACCTTGTCCGAGCTGTTTACAAAGACGCCGTAGCCTCTGGAGGAAACATAGAAAGGAATACATTTATAGGACTGGTCGGAGCAGGTTCCGCCGTCGGAGTTCCATGTCTCCACAGACTGACCGTTCTTTACAAATGTAGTGAACTTCTCGCCGAAGCCATAGATGTTTTCGCCGACGGAGAGGGTAAGCTGTTCACGCATATAGGTGCTGCGCTCGTCCTGGGGATAGCTCCAGAAGGTATCGTCCTGATCGTGAGCAAGACGTGTGGAAACTCTGAACTGATTCTCGTTTATAACGGTAGTTGCTCTCCATGAGCCTCCGGTAAGCTTTTTGTCTTTATAATAGTACTGGATGTTCCAGTTCCATTTGCCGATCCTTACCTTTGTATCACCTGATGTAAGCTCCCAGTATTCGGCTTCTTCCTTGATGGTGGGGGTGTAGCCATGATCCTCCTTAAGCTCAAACTGAGGAACATTGTCAAGACCGCCCTTATAATGGTCGATGGTCACCTTGATAACGTTTTTCTGTGTTGATGAGAATGTAACGTCAAGTACAGGACCGCCAAGGGTCATGCCTCTGTTCTGGATGTAGGTGGTAGGGGCAAGAACATTGATGGAATTTTTGCCGGCAGTGATCTCATACGCCTGAGAAGCGTAATTTACTTCATAGCCGCGTTTATTAAGCCAAAAACCGTCTGCAAACTTCATAGTGTAAAAACTCCTTTACTATGTAATTAAGGCAGTACCGCAAGTTTGAACAACAATCTTTGTGCGGTATTGCCTCAATTGTACAACATATACATAAAAATTTCAAGGGGTTTGGAAATTTTTATTATTTGTTCATATTTTATAACCAATTGTTGGAATACAAGCTCTCTATACAGAATATAAATGTGTTAGCAGTTGAAGTTTAATAATGGCATTGAAGCTAAGGAGACACTTCTGTGCTTCCAATTATCTGATAGGAGGAATTTAATATGGACTTTAAAGTAAACAGGGAAGAGATCGTTTCAGCGGAGGTCATATTCGATGACACACAGGAGCAGTCTGTGGAGCTCGATTATGTGCTTCCTGATTATTTTCCGGAAATATTCAAGATAATCAAGTGTATCACCACACCCAAGATCTTATCCTATAACGTAAACGGAGACAGGCTCACTTATGAAATGGCAGTCTGCATACGGGTGCTGTACTGCAGCGAAAACAGCGGAGCGGTGCAGTCCATCGAGCAGAAGCTGAATTACACCAAGACCGTTGACTTCGGCAAGAACGGGGCAAATCCCAGAGTGTGCATCACTCCCAAGGTGGACTATATGAACTGCCGGGCTGTGAACTCCCGCAGGATAGACATCCGAGGAGCAGTCTCAATAAAGGTCAGACTTACCGATCTTGACAAAAAAGAGGTCATATGCGACGCTTTCGGCGGAAATATCCAGCTTAAAAAGATGCCTGTCACATACCCGTCAAACAGGCTGTATACCACTAAGCGCATAACCGTGACGGAGGAGTTTGATCTTGGAATGTCAAAGCCTCCTATTGCAAATATACTCCGCAGTGATGCTGTTATAGCTTCCGGGGACAAAAAGGTCATCGCCAACAAGATGATCGCCAAGGGCGAGGTCTACATAAATATGCTGTACAGCTGCCGGAAGGACGGCAATGACAGCATCGAGGCGATGCAGTTTACTCTCCCGTTTTCACAGATAGTTGACATGGAGGGGATAGACGAACGGTTTGTCTGCTCTGTAGAGTCGGAGATAATATCCTGCGATATCGAGCCCCGTTCCGACGGCGACGGAAACGCTAAAATTGCAGAGTGCTCCGTTTCCATACTTATAACCTGTTCGGCGTACCGTACAGCCGCTGCCGAGCTTGCTGTTGACGAATACTCCACCATGTACAAGACAGAGAGCCAGAAGTCCGACATAAAGATCGAGCTACCGCCTCAGCAGATAAACGCTTCCTGTGCAGCCAAGGCTGCCATCGATTACAGCGATGGAGGAATAAGCTGTATCTACGATGTATGGTGCAGCATAAGCAGCGTGAACGCTAAAACTGATCCGGAAAATAACCAGATACTTATAAGCGGAAATGCTGTGTACTGTGTAATGGCTCAGAACAGCGAGGGAGAGCCCGTCCTGCTTGAAAAGGAGGAGCCATTCTCAACCACTGTGCCCGCTGATGATCTTAGTGAACTTTCATCTGTCGACATAAAGATCGTTCCTGTGTCCTGTTCATATAATCTTGCCTCCGACAACAGCATCGAAGTCAAGGCGGAGCTTAAAATCACGGGAACTGTCACGGCTGCTGTCAGTGTATGCGTGATAACCGACATTGCAGTGGACGAAAACGAGCCCGTCAAGAAAAGCGGGGACTACGCTCTTAAGCTTTATTTTACAGACGAAAACGAAGACCTGTGGGAGATCGCAAAGAAATACGGTACCTCCGTTTCTGCAATTATGGAGGAAAATGAAATCGAAGAGGATATAATTTCCGGCAAGGGAATGATATTGATCCCAATTGTGTAACAGGAGGTAAAGGAAATGACTAATAACGATATTTACTGCGATATAGCAAAGCGTACAGACGGGGACATCTACATCGGAGTGGTGGGACCCGTCCGTACAGGAAAGTCCACTTTCATCAAAAAGTTCATGGAGCAGCTTGTTATCCCCAACATAGCAGGGGAGTACCGCAGGGAGCGTGCTGTTGACGAGCTTCCCCAGTCTGCTGCAGGAAAGACCATCATGACAACAGAGCCTAAGTTTATTCCCGAGGAAGCCGCAGAGGTCACCATCGGAGAGAAAGCACGCTTCAACGTCAGGATGATAGACTGTGTTGGATATATAGTTCCCAGCGCTATCGGATACATTGAGGACGAGGCGCCCAGAATGGTGGCTACTCCATGGTTTGAGGAGGAGGTCCCCTTTGCAATGGCTGCGGAGGTGGGCACTCAGAAGGTGATTCAGGATCACTCAACTATCGGTCTTGTTATCACTACAGACGGAAGCATCTCCGACATTCCCCGCGAGGAATACGAGGAAGCAGAGCAGAGGGTAATTGAGGAGTTGAACTCCATCAACAAGCCATTTGTGGTGCTGCTCAACTGTATGTATCCCGATTCTGCCGATTCAAAGCGTCTTGCTTCCGAGATGACAGAAAAATACAACACCCCCGTTATTCCCGTCAACTGTGTCGACCTTGAAGAGGAGGACATCAACTACATTTTAAAACAGGTACTGTATGCTTTCCCTGTGAAAGAGATCAATATCTGTATGCCTAAGTGGATAACGGGTCTTGCAAAGGGACACTGGCTCAGAAATGATATCTTCGGAGCAATAAGAGCTGCGGCAGAGGACGTCCGGTTTGTCCGTGACATAGAGGGCATTGCAGAAAAGATCTCAGGCGGAGAGAATGTGAACCGTGCTTATATTGTGGGCATTGACCTTGGAAAGGGAAGTGCGGAGGTTTGCGCAGAGCTGAAAAACAATCTGTTCTACAAGATACTTGGCGAGGAGACCGGTATCGAGATCGCCGGGGAAAGCGACCTTATGCCCCTGCTCAAAGAGCTTACAGCCATCAAGAGCAGGTATGAAAAGATTGAAAACGCCATCAACGAGGTGGAGGCTACCGGCTACGGCATCGTTATGCCTACCATTGACGAGCTGTCCCTTGAAGAGCCTGAGATAGTAAAGCAGGGGGGCAAATACGGAGTGCGCCTGAAAGCGTCTGCGCCGTCCATACATATGATGAAAGCGGACATCGTCACAGAGGTAAGTCCCATTGTTGGCTCGGAGAAGCAGTCCGAGGAGCTGGTGATGTATCTTCTCAAGGAGTTCGAGGAGAGTCCACAGAAGATATGGGAGTCCAACATTTTCGGAAAGTCCCTGCATGAGCTTGTGAACGAGGGACTTCACAATAAGCTATACCGTATGCCTGTTGATGCCCGTCTCAAGCTGCAGGAGACCCTTGAACGTATCATCAACGAGGGCTGCGGAGGACTTATCTGTTTTATATTGTAACTATATTTAAAAGCCTGAAAATACAAACTTTCAGGCTTTATCTTTTTTGACCGCCCCCTTGATTGAACTGAACCAAATTGTGCGGACAGTACAAAAAAGCCCCA
>JAFLUI010000092.1 GCA_022508825.1 Oscillospiraceae bacterium | reverse complement strand
GAAAGGCACAGCTTAAAACGAACTGCATGACCATCTTCTGCTTTGCCTTAAGACCAAGATTCTGCTTCTTTACAGCCTTGATGTAGTCATCTATAAATCCGATGCCCGAATTGAGCAGCGCAAAGCCATATCCTGCCAGAAGCCTGTAAAGTCCCGTGTTGTCGGGGACCACGGACAAGGAAGCGCTCCTGTAGCGGTAAAGAGCGTATCCCGCGGCAATTGCGATCGCAGAGCCGATAATGAACATGAATCCGCCCATTATGGGAGTCCCCTGCTTATCCTTGTGCCACGCAGGACCCTTTTCATATATAGTTTGACCGAAATGTATTTTTTTAAGCAGGGGAATGAGAAAAATTCCCGTCGCTGCCGCCGCGCCGAATGAGATCAGCGCAACGATAGTGTTTATCCAGAATGGCATTTGCATTATCCCTTCTACATAATTTTGGTCATTTGTTTTTATAGAATTCGTCGATAAGCTCCTCTAAATGCATACCGCGGCTTGCCTTGAAAAGCACGATATCATCGGGCTTAAGCTTGTATTTCATAAAGTTCAGGACTATCTTCTTGTCCTCGGAGCTTCCTGCGTGCATACCAAGCTCCTCAGCTCTTTCGGCAGTATACTTGGAATCCTTGCCGTAGCATACAAGCATATCCACTCCCTTTTTGACGATATACTCTCCTATTTCCCTGTGAAGCTCCTTTGACTGTTCTCCAAGCTCCAGCATATCCCCAAGGACAGCCACACGCCTTCCGTTTCCTGCAGGCTTCATTTCACAGAGCACGTCTATAGCCGCCTTCATGGATGTGGGAGCCGCATTGTAGCAGTCTACAATGACCGTCTGAGCACCCATCTTCTGTATGTTCTGACGGAGAGAATCAGGCTGGAAGCCGCTTAGCATCTCAGCTGCAATGATAGGATCGCATCCTGCAGTGACAGCTATGGCTATTGCAGCAACAGCATTGTAGATATTATGCTGACCGATACAGAAAAGATCCACATCGCAGACCATCTCGCCGTTCTGACAGACGCTGAAATACATCCTGTCGGAGAAGGTCTTTATCTCCACAGCACGGAAATCCGCTTCCGGGTCATCGATGGCGTAGGTGATGACCTTGCGGTAGCCCTCATACTCATCCTTTACACGGGCAAGCAGGGGGTCGTCGCTGTTTACGATAAGAGGAGCATTTTTGTCCGCCCCCTTGAGAATTTCAAGCTTAGCTTCAAGGATACCCTCCTGAGAACCCAGATTCTCAATATGTGAGAAGCCGATATTCGTAATAACGCATATATTCGGCTTGCAGGCTCTTGACAGCCTTTCTATCTCACCGTAATCGGACATACCCATTTCCAGCACCGCTGCCGAGCAGGTCTTGTTCATTTTAAAGACGCTGAATGGCAGACCTATCTCATTATTGTGATTTCCTTCGCTTTTGAAAACGCTGTGACCGCTTGCCAGAGCAAGAGCTGCCATTTCCTTTGTGGTAGTCTTGCCCACGCTTCCTGTGATGCCTACCACAACAGAAGCAAGCTTGCTTCTGAAATGACGGGACAGGTCGAGAAGAGCCTTTCTTGTATTTCTTACAACGATACAGGGAGAATCTGTAATATTCCTCTCGGTTATGGCAAGAACCGCTCCGCTGCTTATTGCCTTGTGGACAAAGTCGTGTCCGTCAAAATTTGCACCCTTAAGGGCAACGAAAATTCCTCCCGATACAGGGTCTCTTGTATCGGAGAAAAAGCTTGCCATTGGTATCTGACGGTCGAAATTCCTTATATTCTGAGGATTTCCGCCGACAGTCTCCACTATCTCGTTTATGCTGATAGACTCGCTTTTCTTGGGATCGTATCTTCTTCTGGAGTAGGTCTTCATTACATCCTTTACGATCTCCCGCTCGTCAAAATGTATGTGGACATTGTCCTTCAGTATCTGATAGTCCTCATGTCCCTTGCCTGCCAGGACGATTATGTCTCCCTTTTCGGCGATGGTGATAGCCCTGCGTATCGCCGCCTTACGGTCGGTGATTCGCATATACGGCGTGATAAAGGAAAGTCCTTCGATGATGTCGTCTATGATAGCCTCCGGGTCTTCATTGCGGGGGTTGTCAGAGGTTATGACCATAAGGTCGGAGTGCTTTTCCGCCGCCTTAGCCATAAGAGGACGCTTTGTCTTGTCCCTGTCTCCGCCGCAGCCGAAAAGACAGATGAGCCGTCCCTTGCAGTATTCCTTTATATTGTTGAGCATCTGCTCCAGAGCATCGGGAGAATGGGCGTAGTCGCATATTACCGTGAAATCTGCCTTGACAGGTATGATCTCGCATCTGCCCCGCACGCCTTTGAAGGCTGCCAGAGCGTGTACAGCGGCATTTATGCCCAGATTCAGCTTCAGACAGGCAGCAACAGCCTGAATAGCGTTCAGGACGTTATATGCTCCCATCATATTCATGTTAAAGGGGTAGTTTTTCTTCTGGATAGCTATCCAGAATTTTGTAGCCGTGCCTCCCTGCTTGATGGTATTTCCCATAACGTCCGCAGGCTGACCGCTTATTGAGCAGGATATGCGCTCCACGCCCGAATCCTTGAGCTCATCGTAAAGCTTTAAGCCGTATTTGTCGTCTATATTGATGATAGCTGTCTCACAGTGGTCGGTAAAGAGCTTTTTCTTTGCCTCGTAGTAGCTGTCCATGTCCGCGTGATAGTCCAGATGATCCTCCGTAAGATTGGTGAATATAGCCACACGGAACCTGGCAGGACCTATCCTGTTCTGGGCAAGCGCAAAGGAGGATACCTCCATTACAACGGTGTCACAGCCGTTCTTAGCCATTTCGTAAAATATCCTGTACAGATCGTAAACACGGGGAGTTGTAGGTGTTGAGCCGTCCGTATCGACGGGTCTTCCGTGTATAAGGATGCCTGTAGTGCCGATAAAGCCCACACGATGACCTCTGCTGGTGAACATATCCTTTATCATGGTAGCGATAGTGGTCTTGCCGTTTGTTCCCGTAACGCCGATAAGATTCATCCTCTTTTCGGGATGATTGAACCATATTGCGCAGAGATGTCCGTAGAATACTCTGGAATCGCTTACCACGATCTGCTCGTCAAGCCCCAGATCCTGTTCGGTGACAACGCATACCGCTCCCTTCTTAAGCATCTCCTTGGCAGCAGAATGACCGTCAAATTTTTTACCCTTGACGCATACGAAAATATAACCCTCTTTGACCTTTTCCGTATTATCAGTGATTCCTTCAACGGAAGCGTGCTTATCGCTGACCTTCACTGTTATAGGCATGGCTTTTTTCGCTTCTTCAAGGAGCTCGTCGAGTCTCATGGCAAATACACCCCTCTATCGGATATTTTTAGCTTTTGTCCTGATCTATCCCTGGTCCTTCGTGATGAATGTTACCTCTATGATAGTTCCCGCAGGAACGATACAGCCCTCTTCGTAATTCTGGCTGTATGCTATGGCTCCCGACTGATTTGCCGCGCCGTCTCCCACCTTGAAGTTCAGGTCGGCATTTGTCAGCAGGTAATTTACGTCCGATACACCGTACCCTATTACATTGGGAACGGTAGTATAATTTGTTTCATAGTTCTCCTCGGTGTAGAGGATCACCTTACCGTTTCTCGGTATGGAGCTTCCCCTTGTGGGCACCTGAGCGACTACCTTGCCGCCGTCGCCTATTACAGTGACCTGCAGGCTCAGCTCCTCGAGAGTCGCCTTTGCCTGGGATACCTCTCTGCCCTCAACAGCAGGGAGGCTTACACCCAGAGCTTCAAGCTCCGCCTGGGTATACTCGGGATAATATCCCAGATAAGGCAAAGCCTCTTTAAGTACGTTTGTTACCGCAGGAACAGCAACGATGCTTCCGTAATACATAAGGGAGCCGTTCTGATCCCGGGCTTTCGGCTCGTCTACCATAACAAGGAGAATGACCTCCGGGTCATCGGCAGGAGCAAATGCACAGTAGGAGGAAACATAAAGCTCCTCGTCGCCTGTTTCGTTGGTCTTGTCTATCTTCTGGGATGTGCCCGACTTTCCGCCGATATCGTATCCCTTGATGTAGGCGTTTGAACCGCCCTTTGTATTTACTACCTCTTCAAGGACCTGTCTCATCTGGGCGGAGGTCTCCTCGGAGATGACCTGACGCTTTATGGAGGGCTCCGTTGTCTTTACAACGTTTCCGTTGGTATCCACGATCTTGCTTACCACATAGGGAGTAACAAGGTATCCGCCGTTTACAACAGCCGCATAGGCAGTGACCATCTGGAGCGGAGTTATCTTGTTTGTCTGACCGAAGGAGCTGGATGCAAGCTCTACAGGACCGTATTCCCTTGTGTCAACATAGATACTGCCTGACTCTCCGGGAAGGTCTATCCCCGTAGGCTCGGTAAGACCGTATGCCTTGAAATATTCGTAGAATTTTTCCTTTCCAAGATACTGTCCTATCTGGATGAAGGCAGGGTTGCAGGAGTTGGTCATGGCTGTGACAAAATCCTGTGTGCCGTGAGAATAGGTGGACCAGCAGTGGAATTCCTGACCTGCCACGTCCATACTGATGCCGCAGTTAAAGGCGGTGTTAAGGTTTATGACCTTTTCCTCCAGCGCAGAGGAGCCTGTTATTACCTTGAAAACAGATCCGGGGAAATAAAGCTCGGTGATGGCTTTGTTTTTCCACTGCTGCTCACGGAGGGCAGCGTACATTTTATTGTACTCCTCCTCGTCGGTGATCTGGGAAAGGGCTCTCACATCAGCAGGATTATAAAGTGAATTTTTATCGTTTATATTGAATCCGGGGGTGCTTGCCATGGCAAGTACAGCTCCGGTATTGACATCCATCATAATAGCACAGGCACGGTTCCGCACATCGTGAGCCTGCACCTGCTGCTCCAGATATTTTTCCACGTAGGACTGGAGGTTCATGTCTATGGTCAGGTACAGAGAGTTTCCGTCCTGAGCCTCGTACATTTTGTCGTTTTTATAGGGCATCTCGTTGCCCATACCGTCGGTGGCGGAGATCACCTTTCCGTCAACGCCCTTAAGATAGTCGTTATAATAGGACTCAACGCCGTAAACGCCGTCTCCGTCATAGTTTGTGAATCCGATGACTGCCGCCGCAAGCTCTCCCTGGGGGTAGTATCTTTTCGTATCAAGCTCGGAGAAAATAAGGTTTCCCAGCTTTTCCTCGGAAGCACGAGCCATGATCTTGTCATAGACAGGCTTTTCCACGGATTTTTTTATCAGCGCCCAGCTTTTTGTGGCTCCGTCTGTGGTGAGCTTCTCTGCCGCTTCTTCATAAGTGACCCCCGACAGCTCCTCACTGAGGATAGTAGCCGCCGCGTCCACCATACGCTCCGATTCAAGCACCTTCGGGAGCTGATCGGGACTCAGCTTTGCTTCTTCTGCCTTCTGCTGATAAACGCGGTTAGGGTCGACTATTATGGAGTACACCGTCGCAGACTGAGCAAGTATCTTGCCGTTTGCGTCGTAGATACTGCCCCTGTTTGCCCTGACGATAGTGCTTCCGAACTGATTTTCGTTGGCAAGCGCCTGATACTTGTTGTTATCGGTAATGGACGTCTGGAAAAGATTTACCAGTATCCATCCTGTAAAAGCAAGAAAGGCAGGCAGTATTATAAGGTTCAGCTTGAATCTCATTTTATTGGTGGGTTGGTACGACATGACCGTCCTCCTGTTACGTTTTGTGGTTTTGCGTCAGCAAAATTCCGAAAGGAGCGGCAAGGCTTGTATAGCTCCCGCTCCTAAATTAATGTATTACATCAGCCGCGGATATATTCCAGAAAATCACTGAAAGAGTTTTTCAGCTTTACAAAAATATTCTCCTCATTTTCGGGAATGTCCACAATACTTCCGTTTGCAATGCTGACATACTCCACCTGGGATTTGTCCAGCTTCTGCATACCGAGAACGTCCTCCGCATAGCTTTCCAGGGAGCGGAGTGAGGTCATTTCTTCTATTTCGGACTGCATACGGACATTTTCGCTGTTCAGCATATCAACATAGCGTGTCTGAGCAGCTATCTCCGAGTAGATGGCAGCGTTTTCCACCTTTCCGTAGATGACAGCCCCCAGCAGAAGTCCCGCCGCCGAAATGGTGACTATCATTTTCGGCACCGAGCCAACGTGCTCCGCACGCTGATGATGTCTGCGGATGCGTCTTTCAGGCGCTTTTTCCGGAGACACGTCCTCATATTTGGTGAGGTCGTATGCAAGATTGTTTTTACTCATTTCCGTTTCCTTTCTTTTTTATATTCCCTTGTTCTTTTTCTCTTAGTATATCAGGCAGAGCCGAAAAACGGCTGTGCCCTTAAAGCTTTTCTATTATCCTGAGCTTTGCGCTCCTGCTTCTGGGATTTGCCTCCAGCTCTTCCGCCGAGGCTTCTATGGGCTTTCTGTTCACAAGCTGCCCTCTGGGAGTTCTCCCGCAGACGCACTGTGGAAAATCAGGGGGACATATACAGCCCTTGCAGAAGGAAGCAAACCTCTGCTTTACTATCCTGTCCTCTAAAGAGTGGAAGGTTATCACACACAGTCTGCCGCCGCTTTTAAGAAGCTCAAAGGCGTCGTCCAGACCCTTGTCAAGACAGTCAAGCTCTGCGTTGACCGCTATCCGAAGCGCCTGAAAGGTTTTCCTGCAGGGATTCTTGTCCCTTTTGAACTTAGCAGGGACCGCTCTGCCGATGATCTCCGCAAGCTCGCCTGTAGTCTCGATGGGCTTTATGACCCGCTGTCTGACTATCTCCGCCGCGATACGCCTGCTGAATTTTTCCTCTCCGTATTCAAAAAGGATACGGCTCAGCTCCTCTTCGGGAAGCTCATTCACCAGATCGGCAGCAGTCCGTCCCGTTTGGGACATACGCATATCAAGTGGAGCGTCCCCATGATAGGAGAACCCTCTTTCTATAGTATCAAGCTGATGGGAGGATACCCCCAGATCAAGCAGGATACCGTCTGCAGAGGGGATGCCCTCCTCTTTTGCGATAGCCATTATATCTGAATAGTTCCCATGAACTGCCTTGGCATTGTAAGGGGCAAGACGTTCAGACGCCGCCCTGACAGCATCGGGATCACGGTCTATGCCTATAAGTCTGCCTGCGGTGAGCTGCTTTGCTATCTCTGCAGAATGTCCTGCACCTCCGCAGGTACCGTCTATATATATACCATCCGGCTTGATGTCAAGACCGTCTATGACCTCAGACAGCAGAACGGAAATGTGTGAAAAGCTATTATTATTCATTGCGTCTCCTAAATAGACAGCTCCGACAGAGCATCGGAAAGCATAGCGTTTGTGATCTCGCCCACAGACTTTTTAAATCTGGCAGTATCCCATATTTCTGCCCGGTTTGTGACTCCGAGCACGGTGATGTCATGGTCAAGACCCGCATGATCCCGCAGATTCTGGGGGATGAGGATACGTCCCTGCTTGTCCGGCTCCACTACGCAGGCATTGATGATGAACAGCTTTGCCACCTTTGCCTTTTCTCCTGTGAGAGTCCCGAGCTTTTCAGTAAATATATCCCATTCCTCGTTTGAATATACATACAGGCAGCCGTCCTGACCGATGGTAATGATAAAGCTCAGCCCAAGGATCTCACGCAGCTTTGTGGGGAAAGCCATACGCCCCTTGGCGTCCATGGTATGCTCATATGTACCCATCAGCTTGTTTCCTGCCATGCTTTATCACCATCCTTTCGCTTTGCCACTTTTCACCCCAAAATGGAGATTATTCACCACTTTAATGATATTATACACCATACCGACCCAAATTTCAACCTCTGAGACCATTTATAACCGTAAATTAACGGACAAATTTTAAATAAATATTTATGCAAATTGACAATGTATTATACTGATAGTATATTTTTCTAAGTATATTACCATGATTTGGCAAACATATTTTCTATTGTAAATAATTTCCGGAAAACCGGCGCAAAAAGCTCGTTCGTCAATATGCATAAAAAAATCGCTCAAAATTGTGCATGAATATTTTTGCGCATTATTGAAAAACTTTTGTTTATATTGTATAATGAGTATGAACTATTTTTGCAGGAAGGGGACTCTCCCTATGCTGAAAGCATTTGGCTCAAAAATCGACCTTGACAACGAGGAAAATGCAGTTTACTACTACCTCATAGCCGACCTTCTTGAGCATGACCTGGTACTTAAAATGAAGGAATTTCCGCACCACGGTGAAACAAGCTGCTTCCAGCACTGTCTTAACGTTTCCTACTATAACTATAAAATGTGCAGGTTCTTCTCGCTGAACGAGCGTGCAGGCGCAAGAGCGGGACTTCTCCACGACCTGTTCCTCTACGACTGGCATACATACAAGCCTGAAAAGGGCGAGCGGCTCCACGGCTTCACCCATGCAAAAGCCGCCCTGAAAAATGTAAAGGAGAACTTTTATATTTCCGATCTGGAAAAGGACATCATAGAAAAGCATATGTTCCCCCTGAATATCACAGCTATCCCCAGATACCGGGAGACACTGGTCATTGTTATAGTAGACAAGTACTGCGGACTGATGGAGACACTGGTTCCCCGCATCAACAAGGTGTCTGCAGCGTTTTCAAAGCTTGGAAAAAAACTGCGGAAAAATAATGTATAAATATAAAAAGTCACGGTATTCAAGGCAGCAGCGATATAGAAGCATTCTAACGTTACCGAGCCTTTTGACGTGACTTTTATTACGTTTTGCAGTGTTTGACAAATCCGTTGATCTTATGTATAATATAATTATAGAAATATAATTTATTCAGGGAGGTCGGTCAAATGTCTAAAGATAAAGAAACGTCTAAAGACGATTTTGTTGACGATCTGACATTCAAAAGGTTCACAGCGCGTATACAGCATGAAAATGAAGAACGTAAAAAAAATGGCATCCCAACTGCTAAATACGATATATCCAGCGGCAAAGCTTATTTAGAATATGCCGACGGGAGAAGAGTGTATGCCAATAAAACCTAAAATAGTGGTGTTTGCCGGACCCAATGGTTCCGGCAAATCCACAATAACTGATAATTGCAATATCAGCGGAAAGTATATCAATGCCGATATTATACAACAGCAAAATAACTATACAACATATGATGCAGCTGTATATGCTGAATCATTGCGTGAAGCCTGTTTGTCAGGCGGAGAAGATTTTACGTTTGAAACTGTGTTGTCAACGACCCGTAATCTGGAACTATTAAAGCGCGCTAAGGATCAAGGGTATTTTATACGCGGTTTTTATGTTTTAACGTGTTCGGTAGAAATAAATGTCTTAAGAGTACATTCCCGCGTCAAAAACGGCGGACATGATGTGCCGGAAGACAAAATACGCAAAAGATATACAAAAGCGCTTCAATTATTACCACAATTTATTGATGTTTGCGATATCTGCTCGGTTTATGATAATTCATTAGACATTCCATGCCGCATCTACAAAAAATATCATGGGGACATATATCAAGCTAACGAAGTCTGGACGGAACAATCTATAAAAAAATTAGTAAATGGTACTTATATATAAGACAGGACATTGATATGCACCTGTCTTATTTTTATAACAATATAGCGGTATACTTACAGACATCTTGCATTTTTATGCCAAAAACCCTTGAAATTTCATAAATAGTATGATATAATGTTATATACTAGTAACTTTTTATAGGTGGTGCAGTAAAAAATGAGTCTTGCAGATGATATTTTTATAGCCGGCGTCAGGGACATCCTGGAAAACGGTGTCTCGGACGAGGGCATGGACGTCCGTCCCAAGTGGGATGACGGCACTCCCGCACATACTATAAAAAAGTTCGGACTTGTAAACCGTTACGACCTTTCAAAGGAGTTTCCCATAATCACCCTCCGCAGGACGTTTTTCAAGACCGCCGTCAAGGAGCTTCTCTGGATATGGCAGAAAAAATCCAACAATATAAACGATCTTGACGCTCACATCTGGGACAGCTGGGCAGATGAAAACGGCTCCATAGGCAAAGCCTACGGATATCAGCTGGGCGTAAAGCATCACTATCCCGAGGGAGATTTCGACCAGGTGGACAGAGTCCTGTACGACCTGAAAAACAATCCTGCAAGCCGCAGGATAATCACAAATTTATACAATCACCACGACCTTTCCGAAATGGGACTGTACCCCTGCGCCTACAGCATGACCTTCAACGTGTCCGGAAACAAGCTCAACGCCATCCTGAACCAGCGTTCACAGGATATGCTTGCGGCGAACGGCCTCAACGTGTGCCAATACGCCGTCCTTGTGCATATGATGGCACAGGTCAGCGGTCTTGAAGCAGGAGAGCTTGTCCACGTCATTGCTGACGCTCACATTTACGACAGACACGTACCTATTATAAAGAAGATCATCGAAAATGAGCCTTTCCCCGCTCCGGAATTTGTGATAGATAAGTCTGTAAAGGATTTTTATGACTTCACTCCTGACAGCTTTTCTCTGGAGAACTATCAGTATCACACGGAAGAGATAAAATTTCCGGTGGCAATATAGGAAGGAGCGGTCTATGATAACTGCAATCGCAGCGGTAAGCGCAGACTGGGGAATAGGCAAGGACGGCGACCTGCTGTTCAATATCCCGGAGGATAAAAAGCATTTCCGCAGGACTACCCTTAACCATAAGGTCATTATGGGCAGGAAAACTTTAGAGTCCCTGCCGGGCGGAAAGCCTTTCAAAGACAGGGAAAATATCGTCCTGTCACGGAATGAAAATTTTTCTCCTGAATGGGCAATAGAATTTACAAATTTAGCAGAAATGATGTCAAAATTGTCAGCTACAACATCGTTAAGCGAGGCAATAGCAAAATTGTCAGTTATAACATCGTTAAGCGAGGCAGCAGCAAAATTGCCGGCTGCAACATCGTTAAGCGAAGCAACAGCAAAATTGTCGGCTGCAACATCGTTAAGCGAAGCAACAGCAAAATTGTCGGCTACATCATCGTTAAACGAGGCAGCAGCTAAATTGTCTGATATATCATCGTTAAAGGAAGCAGCTTTGTCAGTAACTACAAATCCGGCTATTATCTGTCGAAATATTACAGATACCCTTACATTAGTGAAAAACGCCGGTGACGAGGAAATTTTCGTAGCGGGGGGCGGAGAGATATATAACGCCATGCTCCCATACTGCCAGAAGGCAATAATTACGAAGATAAGCGGAAGTCCCGAAGCGGACACCTTCTTCCCCAACCTTGACAAGAGTCCCGAATGGACGCTTGACCAGGAGTCTGAGGAGCAGGAGTACGAGGGGCTGAAATACCGCTTCTGCATATACAGGCAACACCGCACAACTACCGCCTGACGGCTTTGCACGCCATCTGCTTGCATATTTTCCGTCATCTTGCACAGAAATCCCTTGACATACGTCAGTATGCCTGCGGAATTTCTATACAATCTGACGAAAAATCT
>JAFLUI010000091.1 GCA_022508825.1 Oscillospiraceae bacterium | reverse complement strand
CACGGAATGAAGCAGCTTCCCGGACTTGCAACACAGCATCTTATGTCCAAGGGCTACGGCTACGGCGGCGAGGGCGACTGGAAAACTGCCGGCATGACCGCTGTCATCAAGGCTATGTATCCCGAGGGAAGCACATCCTTTATGGAGGATTACAACTACGACTACAAGCATGAGGTCATTCTCGGCTCTCATATGCTTGAGGTTTGTCCCAGCATTGCAGAGGGACGTCCTAAGATCGAAGTCCACCACCTTGGAATAGGCGGCAAGGAGCCTCCTGCAAGACTTGTTTTCGAGGGCAAGGCTGGCAAGGCAAAGGTGCTGTCCCTTATCGACGCAGGGGGACGTCTCCGTCTCATCTCTCAGGATGTAGTCTGCGAGAAGCCCTTCCAGACCATGCCGAACCTTCCTGTTGCGCGTACAACCTGGCATCCTGCACCCTCCTTCCTTGAAGGTCTGGAGTGCTGGATAGTTGCAGGAGGCGCTCACCATACAACTATCTCCTATGATATCACCGACAGGACTGTCCGTGACTTTGCACGCATCATGGGCATCGAGCTTGTTGTCATAGACGACAAGACCACTGCTGTTGGTCTTGAAAGAGACCTTATGATCGGGGATATGATCTACGGTCGTTAAGCTATACCGCACACATATTATCCAATTATTGCAGTACCGCAAAATATGATTTTTGTTAAAATGCTATAAATTATTGGCAGTAATAAAAAAAATACTTCATGTCTATTGAAAAACAAACATTTATAAGGTATAATATAACAGATATTAAGAACCTGTCTTCACAAGATATGTGCATGGATTTTCGAGCATAATTTTGTCGAGGGCAAGGCAAAAATCCGCAGGAATACGCCCGTATTTCAAGGATTTTTAACGCAGCCATTCGGCAAAATTTGCCGAAAAGACAGGTGCATATGCTTGTGGAGACAGGTTCTAAGTAAAAGAGGTATGAAGTATGAAAATTTCAAAGATCATATGCGGCGCGCTTGCCGCTGTAATGGCAGCAGCCTTTGCAGGCTGTTCAAACGGCTCCGAAAAGACCACACTGGTAATGGCTACAAATGCGGAGTTCCCTCCCTATGAGTTCCGTGAGGGCGGTGACATCGTTGGCATAGACGTTGAGATCGCACGGGCTGTCGCTGAGGATATGGGTCTGGAGCTTGTCATCGAGGATATGGCGTTTGATTCGGTCATTGCAGCAGTTCAGTCAGGCAAGGCGGACATCGGCGCGGCAGGACTTACAGTCAGCGAGGACAGACTTGAAAATGTCAATTTCTCCGACCCCTACACCACTGCGGCGCAGGTAGTTATCATAAAGGACGGTTCCCCTGTGGCTTCTCCCAATGACCTTATGGGCAAAAAGGTTGGCGTTCAGCTGGGAACAACAGGCGCTATATATGCAGAGGATATCGAGGACGCCACAGTAGAGCAGTACAACAAGGGCTTTGAAGCAGTACAGGCTCTCCTGCAGGACAAGGTGGATGCAGTTATTATCGACCGTGAGCCTGCAAAGGTGTTCGTTTCCCAGAATGAGGGACTGAAGATCCTTGACGAGGAATTTACTGTTGAGGATTACGCCATTGCAATTGCCAAGGACAACGACGAGCTTCTTGAAAAGGTGAACAGCTCCCTTGCAAACCTGAAAAGCTCAGGCAAGCTTCAGGAGATTACCGACAAATATATTTCCGCAGAATAAAAAAGGCTGAGCCTTTACCCTTTCCGTTACGCAGTTTTGTAATAACCTGTAAGTTTGTGGCTCGGCAGCTTTAGAAAGCATCTATATCCCTATTGCCATAATATTCAGCGTGTGGACTGTATGACGTTATGCAGTCCGCACGCCTTTGTAATATACGAAAGGAGCCTGAAAATGTCTCAGTGGATAGAAAGCTTCAAAAACAGATTTTACCTGAATTTTATAAAGGATGACAGATGGCACTACATAACAAGGGGTCTGTGGACTACGGTTCAGATAACTGTAATGGCAGTGCTTCTGGGAATAGTGATAGGATTTATCATCGCAATAATACGCTCTACTCACGACAAGACCGGAAAGATGAAAATACCTAATTTTATATGCAAGGTGTATCTTACAGTGATACGGGGAACGCCGGTGGTAGTCCAGCTCCTTATAATTTATTTCGTTGTGTTTGCCTCGGTAAACATAGGAAAGATGTTTGTGGCTGTAGTTGCTTTCGGGATAAATTCGGGAGCATATGTGGCGGAGATCGTCCGAAGCGGCATCATGTCCATAGACAAGGGACAGCTTGAAGCGGGAAGAAGTCTCGGATTCAGCTACGCCCAGACCATGGTATACGTGATAATCCCGCAGGCGTTCAAAAACGTTCTTCCCGCATTGGGAAATGAGCTTATCGTCCTGCTTAAGGAGACCTCCGTTTCCGGATATATAGCAATGGAGGATCTTACAAAGGGCGGAGACATCATAAGAAGCCGTACCTATGACGCTATGATGCCCCTTCTTGCAGTGGCGGTCATCTATCTTGTTATAGTTGTGTTCCTTGAATTTCTCATGGGCAAGCTGGAAAGGAGGCTGAGGAGCAGTGACCACTGATAATGTTCTTATCTCGGTAAAAGACCTTTCAAAAAAGTTTGACGGCATGGAGGTTCATGCCCTGAACGGCGTGTCTCTGGACATACACAAGGGCGAGGTGGTGTTCGTCATCGGACCCTCCGGCTCGGGAAAAAGCACCTTCCTCCGCTGTCTCAACCTGCTTGAAACACCTACAGGGGGGACTATCCTTTTTGAGGGGACGGACATCACCGACAAGAAGACCAACATTGACCTTCACCGCAGAAAAATGGGCATGGTGTTCCAGCAGTTCAACCTTTTCCCTCACATGACCATAATGAAAAATCTTACTATAGCGCCTATGAAGCTTCTGAAAATATCCAAGGAGGAGGCTGAGCAGACTGCACTGTCCCTGCTTGAAAGAGTGGGACTTGCAGACAGAGCGGGAGCCTATCCGAACCAGCTCTCCGGCGGTCAGAAGCAGCGTATTGCAATTGTAAGGGCTCTTTGCATGAAGCCGGACGTTATGCTCTTTGACGAGCCTACCTCCGCGCTTGACCCTGAAATGGTGGGCGAGGTGCTTGCCGTTATGAGAGAGCTTGCAGAGGAAAAAATGACCATGGTGGTGGTCACTCACGAGATGGCATTTGCAAGAGAGGTTGCAAGCAGGGTCATTTTTATGGATCAGGGCTCGGTGGTGGAGGAGAACACTCCTACAGAGCTTTTTGAGAATCCGAAAAGTGACCGTCTGAAAAGCTTTCTCAGCAAGGTCATATAGGCAAGGCAATATAGTGTTCAAAAAAAGGGAGACTGCCGCAGCAATGTCATTTAGATAAGGACTTGACAATCATAAACCCCCTGTCTTTGGGCAGGGGGTTCCGTGATTAGACAACTAAGGAGGTTGATTTAGCATGGGATTGAAGTCAGGGGTTGAAAGGCTGCCGTCGTTTGATGGATGGGCTCGTGATATTCGTGCCAATTATGGCGGATCTGACCGGAAAGATGGCCTGTTAGGACTTGATGGTTCGCGCTATATGGTGAAGTATTCGGAGAAGCAGGCTCCTCGCAATGATCTTGCCACGCGTTATGTCAACAATGCCGTATCCGAGTATATATCCAGCCATGTTCTCGGTATCCTTGGTTATCCGGTACATGATACCGAATTGGGAACATTAGGCGGAGAAATCGTGGTCGTATGCCGTAATTTTGTACCGCCCGGCGGGGAACTGCTCGAGTTCGGGATATTCATGCGAAAGCATTATGAATCCGGCGCTGTCGGACGAATACCGGACATAGGGCAAATATACGAGGTTTTTGAGATAGATCCTGTGCTTTCCGCGCAGGCCGATCTTTTCAAATCATGTTATTGGGAACGTTTTGTCGGAGACGCTCTTGTCGGAAATTTTGACAGGCATAAGGATAATTTCGGTTACTTGATCGGGTCTGATGATTCTGTCACGGCGTCTCCTATATACGATAATGGCGGCACGCTGTTTCCTAATTTGTCGGAGTCGGACATGCAGACGGTCATTGCCGATCCGAAGGAGATCATGCAGCGCATTAAGCTGTATCAGAAGGCTGCGCTTGAAATGAATAGGATGAAAGTCGGGTATTACGATATGATGTCGTCCGGCATCTATAGCGAGCTTACCAACGCAGTCGTTCGGACGGTTCCTCGTATTCGTAAGTCTATGCCTGTCGTTAGAGATTTTATAGACGGGTGCAGCTTCTTATCGGATACCCGCAAGGATTTTTACAAGGTTATGCTTGCCGAGCGTATGCATTTTATATTGGAGCCTGCTTATAAACGGTGCAGCATGCAAAAGTTTGACCCGAGTGCACGGAAGAGAATTGAAGATGGAACCGAGTTTTCCAGAGAAGATTTTGAGAACTATTGGGAGCAGTACGGTCGGACGACTTACGAACAGGGGTGTTTTCGCTCGTCAAGCACTTAACTTAATGACATTGACTGCCGCAGTCCCCATTTTTTATTTTTTGAAAGCGTCTTCGAGAGACTCCTCCTGGAATTGTCTGGTGTAGAGGTCATAGTAGGCGCCTTTTTTTGCTATAAGCTCAGTGTGGGTGCCACGCTCGATTATCTTTCCGTCGTTCACTACAAGAATGACATCCGCCTGACGGATGGTGGAAAGACGGTGGGCAATAACAAAAGAAGTGCGTCCCTTCATAAGATGTTCTATAGCGTCCTGTATCAGCTTTTCGGTGACGGTGTCAATGGAGGACGTGGCTTCGTCCAGAACGAAAATGCGGGGGTCTGCAAGGATCGCTCTTGCAAAGGAAAGGAGCTGCTTTTCACCTGTGGAGAGCAGGTCGCCGCCCTCGCCCACGTCGCTGTCGTACCCCTTTTCCATGCGGGCTATTACAGTGTCGGCAGATACGCTTTTTACGGCGGCTTCTATCTGCTCCATGGTTGCGTCCGGATTGCCGTACCGCAGATTTTCAAGCACCGTGCCCGAAAAAAGATGGGGGGTCTGGAGCACATATCCGATGCTGCTGTGGAGCCACAGCTGTGAGCGCTCTCTTGCGTCCCTGCCGTCTATGAGGATACGTCCCGAGGTGGGCTCAAAGAAGCGGCAGACCAGATTTACAAGAGTAGATTTGCCTGCTCCTGTCTCTCCCACTATGGCAACGTTAGTACCCTGTGGGACATGGAGATCAAAATGTTCCAGCACGTACTCGTCCCCGTCGGGGTATCTGAAGGTCACATCCTCAAAGGTGATGTCACCGTGGAGGGGTTCCCAGTTTTCTTTTTTAGGATCGAAGGAGTCCCCGTATTTTTCGATGACCTCGGGGGTGTCGCTTACGTCCGACTCTGTCTCCATAAGTCTGGTGAAGCGCTCCACATTTACCTGTACGGTGATAAGGTCGGAGATGGCGCGGACTATCCACTGTATGGGCTCCATCATTCCGAGGGCGTAGGACATGAACACGGACAGGGTGCCGATCTCGATGACGCCTTCCAATGTGATGCTGCCCCCTCTCCACAGCACAAGCGCAAGGGCAAGGGAAGCAGAAAAGGATATCATGGAGGAAAACATAGCCCGGTAATGTGCAGCGTGTACGGATACCTGCTTCATTTCGGAGGTGGTGCTGTTAAAATCCTGCTCCATTTTTTCCTCGATGACCAGAGTTTTTATGGTCTTTGCCCCGGTGATGCCCTCGTTGAAATTTCCTGTTATCTGAGAGTTTATTTCTCTTATGCGGCGGTTAAGAGCCACTAATTTTTTCTGAAAAAAGGCGGCTGCGAGAGCGGTCAGCGGCACGATGGCAAGCACCCACAGCGCAAGCCTGAAATTCACCGCAAGCATGACAACTACTGCTCCGAGAATGTAGGAGATATTCCAGACCCCGTCCATCACTCCCCAGGACACAAGAGCGGCGATACGGTTGGTATCGCTCATTATCCTTGCGTGGATGTAGCCAACGCTGTTCTGATTGAAATAGGAAAAGGCAAGGGTCTGCAGATGATTGAAGCCTGCCCGCTTCATATCCCGTCCCGTGTACATCTCCACCTTGCTTGCATGGTATGCGGAAATCATATTTGCCGTCACCTGAAAGATCAGGAACATTACATAGACGGTTATAAAAACACCCAGCGTATCAAGGGTCTCATGTGCGATAAAATGATCCAGAGCATAACGCTGAAAAAGGGGTATGATTATATCCACCGTTCCCCCTGCAAGACCAAGTATTATCATGCTGACAATAATGCCGCGGTATGGTCTCAGATAGGGCAGCAGCTTGTTTATCCCGAAATAGGGGAGGGATACATATTCTTTTTCTTCATTGTTATGAGACATATTTTTTATCCTTCCGATAATGTCATTTGTATATCGTAAATGCGGCGGTAGATGCCGTCCTTTTTCATAAGCTCATCATGGGAGCCCATTTCGGCGATGCGTCCCTTGTCAAGCACAAGGATACATTCCGCCTGCATAAGAGTGGTCACTCTGTGGGAGATAAGAATAACTGTGGAGTCCCCAAGATTTTTCCGAAGCGCCTGACGTATCCTTGCATCGGTCTCCGAGTCCACCGCGGACAGGGAGTCGTCAAACACCATGATGGGGGTATGCTGTGTAAGCATACGGGCGATGGCTGTCCGCTGCTTCTGTCCGCCCGAAAGGGTGACGCCCCGCTCTCCAACGATGGTGTCGTAGCCCTTTGTAAATTCGGAGATGGCGCCGTCCACACAGGCAACCGATGCTGCCCATTTTATGTCGGACATATCCATGTCCCGCTTTGTGATTCCTATATTTTCAGCAATGGTGCGGGAAAACAAAAACGGCTCCTGCAGTACCATGCCGATATTGGAGCGCACCCGGCTTAATTTCATATCGGCAATGTCTGCGCCTCCGACAGTAATGCGTCCGCTGCCCTCGGGAAGCTCATAGAGACGGTTCATAAGATGCATAAGGGTGGACTTTCCCGAGCCTGTGCTTCCTAAGATGCCGAAGGTAGTGCCCGCCGGAATTTTAAAGCTGACATTTTCAAGGACAGAGGTGTCCCCATAAGAAAAGGACACATTATGAAATTCGATGTCCCCATGCATATCGGAGGTGACAGCGTCCGGCTTGTCCTCCTCTGCCGGTGAGTCCATAATATAGCGGATACGTTCGATGGACACTCCCGCCTTGCTCATTTCCGCAACCATGCGCCCCAGGGAGCGGACAGGCCATGTGAGCATTGCATTATATGAGATGAACGCGATAAATTCCCCTGCGGTCATGCTGCCCTGCACGCAGAATACAGAGCCCATTATGACGATGAGCATCACCTGCAGTCCCGAAATAAGATCGCCCGCTCCCCAGAAAAATGATAATAACCGACATAGCTTCACCCACAGATCGGTATAATAAAGATTCTGCTTTTCAAAGCGGTCCTTTTCGTATTTCTCCCGTCCGAAGGCACGGACCACACGGACACCCGTCAGGTTTTCCTGAGCGATGGCAGACAGGATGCCCTCGTTTTCATCACACTTCATAAACTGACTGCTTATCTTTGCATGGAAATAAGCGGAGTATCCGATGATGATGGGGATGGATGCAAGGGCAACCAGCGTCAGCCTGGGGCTCATGGAAAACATGAACGCCAGAGACAGAATTATCAGGATAACGATGCGGAAAACAGAGGTGAGCTGCTCGGACACGAAATTCTTTATCATGTCCACATCTGAGGTACACCGCTGGATAATGTCCCCCGTCTGATTCTCCATATGCCATGAAAAGGGGAGACGCTCGATATGCGAAAACAGACGGTCCCGCATAGTCTCTGCAAGAGTTTCCGCACCCTTTGTATTAAAGAGCATGAAAAGATATCTGAATACAGCAGCAAGCAGTGCCAGCAGGACTATCACTCCGCCGATGATCTGGAGGTGACTGCGGAGATAGCCGGTGCCGCCGATGCGGGAAACGAAGTCCGCCAGAAATTCGGGAAGCTCATTGTCCCCGATGACGCAGTCCACGGTATTGCGTATTATCTGAGGGGACAGCATATCAAGACCTGTCAGGCACAGTGCGGAAAAGATACTGATAAAGAAATACCGCTTGCTCCCCTGCAGAAAATCAAGTATCAGTGATACCTTTGTATAGGACTGTTTTTTTGTACTCATGGGGCACCTCCTCTCATATATTTCAAGCATACCATATGAAGGAAACAAAGTCAAGCACTTGCTGTTTTAGCAGAAATATGATATAATAAACTGAACGCATCGGAAACTTTTATTTGGTAAAGGAGTGTTTTTATGAAAAAGGGTCGGATAATTAAAGTACTTTCTGTTCTTGCAGCCTGCGCAGTGATGGTCTCCTGCAGTAAAGCGGCTGCTGACAATGCAGAGATGTCAGGGAGCACATCAGAGACAAGCAGCGGGATATTTTCTCCCTCTGATATAAATTTATCAGTATCGGGGAAGGCTGTAAAAAGCAAGGGAAAAAAAGCAGATGTGGGGGACTATCACCCTGACGTGCTTTTCAAGGCGGAAAACGATCAGAACAATCCGCTGATAACAAATATTTTTTGTGCTGACCCCACCTCTGTGGAATATAACGGCAGACTTTATGTTTACGGCACCAACGACAACCAGCAGTATCTTGAAAAGGGGGACTCCGAAAATACATACGAGTGTATAAAGTCCTTTGTTATCATTTCCACGGACGATATGGTCAACTGGCGTTACGAGGGGGAGATAAACACCGCCGAGATCGCTCCATGGATATACGCAAGCTGGGCTCCGTCCATTGTTTCAAGAGTGGAGGAGGACGGTCTCACGCATTTTTATCTTTACTTCTCAAACAGCGGAGCAGGTGTGGGAGTCATCACTGCCACAGACCCAAGGGGTCCTTGGTCAGACCCTCTGGGTAAGCCTCTTATTTCGGCAGGGATGAACGGCTTGAAGGACTGTCCAAATCCTTTTGACCCGGGGGTATGCATTGACGATAAAGGCGTGGGCTGGCTGTCCTTCGGCGGAGGCGTGGCTCCATCCGGCACTGCTTATATGCCGGGTACCTCGCGTATCTGCCGTCTTGGTGCGGACATGGTGTCCATCGACAGTGAGATCGCAGAAATTCCCGCTCCCTACTTTTTTGAGGCAAGCGAGCTGAACTATATAAACGGTACATATGTGTATACCTATAATTCTTCATGGGAAACGCGTCTTGAATGGGACAGAAAAGGCGGTAAGTCCATTCCTGCCACTTGTTCTATGTGCTACATGACAAGCAAAACTCCTCTTAATAAGAACAGCTGGGAATATCAGGACTACTACCTTAAAAATCCCGGAGAGCTCGGCATGGAGTACAGCAACAATCACACCCATCTCCAGAAGTTCGGCGACAAATACTATCTGCTTTTCCACACACTGCTCCTGCAGAAAGAGAGGGGTATCGACAAGGGCTTCAGAAGTCTCTGCGCATATGAGGCTGTTGTGAACGAGGACGAGGTCATCATTGCAAGGTGCGGAGCAGACCCGTCCGGAGCGAAGCAGATAAAAAGCTTTGACCCATATCATGCAAATCAGGCGGAGGAAGTCTGGCTCACCGACTGCGAATATAAAACCGGGGACGGTATCGTTTTTGCTCACTGTGGGGGCAATAATGTCATCGGTGTAAAGGGCGTAGATTTCAAAGACGGCAGTGCTGCGGCAGCGGTAAAGGTAAAGGGCAAGGGAGTCGTTGAGATCCGTCCCGACAGCTTTGACAGCAAGCCTATAGCGGTACTTTCCTTTGACTGCTCTGACTGGACAGCAGTCTATGAAAATGCAGATATCAATGACGTCCATGACATCTTTTTTGTAATGTCAGGGGAATTTGATTTTGATGAATGGGAGTTTATAAAGTAAAAAACAAACGGCACAGATAGTATATCTTGTGCCGCTTTATACTAAGAGTAAAATTATTCTGATTTTGCATCCAGCCACTCCGAGGCTTTTTTAAGAAGCTCAATGATGGGCAGATGCTGCGGACAGATGCCCTCGCACTGACCGCACTCTACACATTCGGAGGCTTTTCCGCTGCGCGCCAGTACACCGTTATAAAATGCCTTGGGACGGAACTCGTCGCCATAAAGACGCTTGGTGTTCTCCGCCTTGAAAACATCCGGGATGCTTATTTTTGAGGGACACCCGTCACAGCAGTATTTGCACTCCGTGCATCCGATAAGGGGTATCTCCTGCATGATCCTTGTGACCTCATTAACAAGAGACTTTTCGCTTTCACTGAGGGGCTCGAAATTTTTGAACGTGCCGATATTGTCGTTCATCTGCGCCTCGTCGGACATTCCGGACAGGATAGTCATCACGCCCGGGAGGGAAGCAACAAATCTCATAGCCCATGAAGCAATGGACGCATCCGGTCTTACTGCTTTTAATTTTGCTTCAAGCTCAGGTCTCAGGCTTGCAAGAGAGCCGCCCTTTACAGGCTCCATGATTATCATGGGGACGCCCCGCTTGCTGAGTATCTCGTAAAGCTCTCCAGAACGAACGACGGGATTGTTCCAGTCTGCGTAGTTGAGCTGTATCTGGACAAATTCCACCTCGGGGTGCTTGTCCAGAACTTTTTCAAGGTATCCGGGACTGCCGTGGAAGGAAAATCCGAAATGCTTTATTTTGCCCTCTGCTTTTTTCTGTGCGCCCCATGAATAGCAGTCGTATTTTTCATATGTATCGCCGTTCCAGCCGTCCTCAACAGAGTGGAGCAGGTAGAAATCAAAATAATCCACCCCTGCCCGTTCAAGCTGTTCGTTAAAGATGCGGTCGATGTCCTCAGCGCTTTTTATGTTCCATCCGGGAAGCTTTGTGGCAAGATAAAAGGAGTCTCTGGGGTACCGCTTCACGATAGCTTCTCTTGCTGCGGTCTCCGAATTTCCGCCGTGATAGACGTATGCGGTGTCAAAGTAATTGAAGCCCGCTTTCATGTAGGAGTCTACCATCTGGCAGACACGGTCCATGTCGATGCTGTCGTCCTTCTGGGGGAGTCTCATAAGTCCGAAGCCCAGCTTCGGCATAGCATTCAGGTCAATAGACATAGTTTTTTCCTCCTTATTGATTTTATACTATTATTAAGTATAACAAAAAAATTGGCGGGTGTCAATCATCCTGAACGATTTTATAAAACAGTATCTTTTAAAATAAGCTTGACGGTATCCGCCGGGACATTTTGGTTGACTTTTTGCGTGGGGCATGGTACAATTAGAAAAATCGAAATTGGTGAGGAGGAAATTAATCCTATGAGTTCACTATTGAGATCAACAAGAAATACACGTGCATTGCCTACAGGTACAATGCGTTATATAAGAAGTGATGTGCCATTGAATTTGAATGATGAAGAAATTCAATGGCTGTTAGATAATAATATAACAACTCTTGTGGATTTAAGGTCAGATGAGGAAG
>JAFLUI010000090.1 GCA_022508825.1 Oscillospiraceae bacterium | reverse complement strand
TCCACAGCATCGCTAATCGCATTGAGTTCCGCAAAGGTTTCAGGATCGGCGCACAGCTTGTCTTTGAGATGATAAAGCCCATCAAGTAAATGAAGTATATTTAGAGCAAAACGGCTGTGTCTTCGGGTACAGTCGTTTTATAGTTATTTGCAGATAAAGTCATAAAAAAGCGACATTAGTGTCATAAAATATCGACAAAAGTCTTGACAAGCAGAAAAATTGGTGTTATAATATACAATGTATAAAATTACCTGTTGAGAGGCGCTTTTATGAGTGAGAACAACCAGAAAATAAAATTGCTTAAAATCCTTGAGTTTTTACGCACGGAGTCAAATAAGGATAATCCGGTCACTACCAAACAGATAATAAGTTATTTAAATAGCATAGGAACAACTTGCGACAGGCGAACGCTATATCGGGATATGGATGTTTTAATAGAAAACAGTGTCGATATTATCAAAACGGAATATGGTAGGGAAAATGCTTATTATATTGATAATGAAAATATGACTCTTGCCGAGCTGAAAATCCTTATTGACGCAGTCCAGGCTGCAAACTTTATAACCGATTCAAAGTCAGAGGTTTTGATTGAAAAGCTATCGTCTATGGCTGGAGTGCGTAAAAAGGAAATCATCAAGGAAAACATTATTTTTTACAATAACCATAAACACTCTAACGAAGGTATTTATAATAATATTGAACAGATTGAACGTGCCATTCAAAAGAAACAGCAGATAAGTTTTTATTACTTTGATCTGGACGAAAGCTGTCGTCGTGCATACCGTAAGGATAAGGCAAGATATTTTACTGATCCTGTGGCAATGGTTTATAGTGAGGACAACTACTACCTTATGGCTTACAGTCGGGAACGCAACAAAATTATTAATTACCGTGTTGACCGTATGGAAAAGGTCATGATTGAGGATACCCCTACTTGTGAGGAAGCAAGGATAAGAAAGCGCAATGCGGTTGCATATTCTGAACAGGTATTTAAAATGTATAATGGTGATACTGCTGAGATCACACTGGAATTTGAGCCCAAGCTTGCTAATGTAATATTTGATAAGTTCGGAGAGAACACGAAAATAAGCATTACAGCAAATAACAAATATAAAACTGTGTTGACAGTCCAAATCAGTCCTCCGTTCTGGGGATGGCTGTTTCAATTTGTAGGGGAGATGAGAATTACTTCTCCGGACAATATAAAAGAGGAATATCACAAGCGTTTGCAAGCGGCATTGAATGAGGAGGAACAATAAATGTCCGAAAAGAAAAAGATAGATGTCATGTGGGACGATACCCCCGTTGACGTTTCAAGCGAGGTAAATTTTATCTGGTCTATTGCCAACAAGCTCAGAGGTACTTACCAGAGCGACAAATACAAGGATGTAATTATCCCTATGACGATAATACGTCGTTTTGAATGTGCTTTAGCAGATACAAAGGACGCTGTTGTTAAACAGTCTAAGGACAATCCGTCTTTTCCTGCAAAGGCAATGTACCGTATTTCCGGTTTTCAATTTTATAACACAAGCGAATATACCCTTGCAGAATTAGTGAACGATCCGGATCATCTTGCCGCTAATTTCCGCAGTTATATTAAAGGATTTTCTTCTAATGTACAAGAAATAATAAGCAGTCTTGATTTCGACAAGCAGATAGATAAGATGGACAAAAACAACCGTCTACTGTCCGTAGTAAAAGCATTTTCAGAGATTGACCTCGACCCGAAAACTATTGATAACGTCAAGATGGGCTATATTTTTGAGGACTTGATAAGAAGATTTTCTGAAAACGCCGAAGCAGGCGATCATTACACCGGCAGGGACATTATCAAACTTATGGTAAATATCCTGCTTGCAGAGGGCTGTGACGATATTTTTGATGACAACAAGGTTATAACTATACTTGACCAGGCGGCGGGAACCGGCGGTATGCTCTCCACTTCCTATAATTTCATTCATAGATATAATCCGACTGCTGATGTGCGCCTTTTCGGACAGGAGATAAATCCCGAATCCTATGCAATGTGTCTTGCAGAAATGATGATAAAGGGTCAGAATGCTGAAAATATCCGCTTGCAGGACACAATGAAAGCAGACTGTTTCCCCAATACTCCTATGCGGTTTGTAATAGAAAATCCGCCTTTTGGTGCTTCTTGGGGCGGCAAGGACGCAGCGGAAGGTGTTGAACAAGCAGTCAGAGAAGAGAATAAGAAGGGTCTTGACGGCCGTTTCGGAGCGGGTCTGCCATCATCGGGAGATATGCAGCTTCTGTTTGTCCAGTCTGCTATTGACAAAATGGACAAGAATTTAGGGCGGGCTGCTATTATTGAAAATGGCTCTCCGCTGTTTTCCGGCGGTACATCTTCGGGAGACAGTCAGATCAGAAGATACCTTCTTGAAAATGACCTTATAGAAGCAATAATCGCTCTGCCGACGGATTTATTCTATAACACAGGCATTGCTACATATATCTGGGTGCTGTCAAAAAATAAGCGTAAGGAACGCAAGGGTAAAATTCAGCTTATTGACGCAAGCACGATTTTTCACAAGCTTCGCAAGTCGCTTGGTGATAAGAAAAATGAGATCAGTCCCGAGGATCGTTCTGTTATCACAAAGCTTTATGCTGATTTTACAGAGAATGAGCAGTGCAAGATATACAGCAACACAGAGTTTATTTATCGTGAATACACCGTTATGCAGCCATTACAGCGGAGCTATGGTATCACAGAAGAACGTATTAAGACTATGCTGTCAAAGGGTGCGCTGTCCTCATTGTATGATGAAGCAAAGGTGGCTGAGCTTGAAAATGCAGAGGAACTGACTGGCAAGGATATGAAAAAGCTTGAAAGCTATATCAATAACAAAAGTGTCTATGATTCTATCTTGGAAACGCTCCAGGCGCATATTTCGGGTGAAGTCTATCTTTCGCCAACAGCTTTTGCTCCTGTGTTGGCAAATGTTCTTTCAAATGTAACGACAGACAAAAAGCTGATTGACAAAATAACAGACGGACTGTCTGTTATGGACAAGTCTGCTGAGATCCAGCGTGACAAGAAAGGCAATATCATTTACGATAAGGAAACAAAGGACATCGAAATCGTTAAGTTTGACGAGGATATTTCCGATTACATGGCGCGTGAGGTGCTGCCTCATGTTCCGGATGCCGTTGCGTTTTTTGAGGAAGACCTGAGTAAGAAAAATCCTGTCATAAAGACAGGTGCGGAAATTCCGTTTACACGTTATTTTTATAAGTATCAACAGCCGAAAGCAAGCGAGGAGCTTGAAAAGGCTTTTCTTGAACTGGAAAAGTCGGTCAGTGAGAGAATAGCAAGGCTGTTTGGGTAAGGAAAGGAGTTTTTATATTGTATAAAATCATTGCAATTTTAAGTGTTTGGATTCGAAACTTTTATCTTCCTAATCCATTTGAACCATTAGAAAATAGTATAGTAATCAATTATTTAGGTATAGATATACCAATTCCATCAATTTTTTTGAATATATTAGCAGAGCCTGTTTTGCATTGTATTACATATGGTCTTGTTGGAATTTATTATTCAAGCAAGGAAAAGAATCCTGCAAAAGGAAGTTTCTTGTATCTTTTCTTTTATTGCGTTCATGTAGGTTTGCTATATCTTATGAGCATGGTGGGATTTGCTGAATGGGCTGTTATAGATATAATTGTTGCATATATTGCAGCTCATTTCGTTTTAAGGTACATTTGGAATAAAATTTGTTGTGGCGGTGTATGATTGTGAGAGAAATGAAAGATAGTGAGATTGAGTGGATAAGAGTTATACCTAAAACATGGAAAATATCCAAAATTAAATATCACTTAAAGCGTAACGAACCAAGAAATCCAGGAGATAAGACGGTACTTTCATTGTATCGTGAATATGGTGTTATTCCAAAAGATAGCAGAGATGATAATCATAATGTTACATCAGAAGATACGTCAAAATACAAGTATGTCAGAGTAGGTGATTTTGTAGTAAATAAAATGAAAGCGTGGCAGGGATCTGTAGCAGTTTCTGAATACGAAGGTATTGTTAGTCCAGCCTACTTCATATACAATTTTAATGATAACACATTTTATCGCAAATACTTTCATTATTTACTTAGAAGTTGTTATAAAGATGAATTCAGAAGATTATCGGGAGGTATTAGAGAAGGACAGTGGGATTTGCCTGCTGAAGGTTTAAATAACACGCTTGTTGTCATTCCACCGATAAATGAACAAAAACAAATATCCGATTATCTTGATAACAAATGCTCTGAAATAGACTCCCTTACCGCCGACATTCAGAAGCAAATAGAAATCCTTGAGGAATACAAGCGTTCTGTTATTACAGAGGCTGTAACAAAAGGAATAGATGACAATGTGGAGATGAAAGATAGTGGTGTACAGTGGATCGGTTTTATTCCAAAGCATTGGGAAGTAAATAAAGGAAAATATATTTTACAATATATTCAAAAACCAACTAAAGAAACCGATGGCATAATCACTTGTTTTAGAGACGGTGAAGTTACACTCCGCAGCAATCGAAGAGAAGAAGGATTTACAATTGCTGATAAAGAAATTGGCTATCAAGGGATTGATGTTGGCGATCTGGTTGTGCATGGTATGGACGGTTTTGCAGGAGCTATTGGTATTTCCGATTCAAGAGGAAAAGCTTCACCTGTACTTAATGTACTTGATACAAAGCAAGTTAAAAAATACATAATGTACTATTTGCGTAGTATGGCATATAACGATGTATTCATTGCCTTAGCAACTGGTATTCGTGTGCGTTCATGTGATTTGCGTTGGAATAAGCTTGCAGAGTTGCTTTATCCATTACCACCAATTGATGAGCAACAAGCAATTGTTGAGCATATTGATTCTGTCCTTGAACGAACAGATGATATTATTTCAGAAAAGAAACAACAAATTGAAACACTTGAAGAATATAAAAAGTCGCTTATTTTTGAATATGTAACCGGCAAGAAGGAGGTATATTGATATAGCTATGGATAAATGGTTTGATATTATTCTTGTTTTATTAGGTGCAGTATTAGGTTTTGGGTTAAGTATTCTTACAACAATTATAACACGTCAGTTGGACAAACATGGAAAACTATTCTTATTTTACAAACTTCTTTCCAAAGAAAGTCTTCCGTCAAATTCATATATTAATTCTGACAATTCAGAATGTTGCTTACTGATGCCATTATTTTTCGAGTTTCAAAATACATCAAATACAACACGAGTTATAAGAGATGTAAATTTGTATTTATACAATCAAGGAAAGTTAGTTGATAAGATGTTTCAAATACAGTATTTTGAAACCATAAAAACTGTTGGTAAAGAAGAAAAAGCTGAAATAGATCATAATTATGGTGGTGATAAAAATTCATATTCCTTTGTGCTGCCAGCAACAAGCATACAAAGACAGGAGTGCCTTTTTGCATATAAAATACCACTTTCAAAGAAAAATGAAGTTGTTTTTGATGAATTGCGATTTGCTTATTATGATGAAAAAAATAACAAAATAGAAAGTGAATTTTTGGATATTCCTAATGGTTGGAATGATAAAATGGTTGATATATGTAATAGCGAATTTGTTCTATTAAACTGTTGCAAATCAAAAAAGACGAGGAAGAAAAGGGATAATAAATATGACAAAGAAGCCAATGAATAGCTTGTTTCTAAATTACCTTATCGAAAGCGAGAATAACATTGCAGCAAATGCCGAAAAGTGGATGAAAAATTATAGTTCAACAGATAAAATAAGTGAAATGTCTAAAGCAACAGATGAACATATAGTGCTTATAATGGCTTGTTGGGGTGAAATCGGTTGGTGCTTGCCTGAATGGAAAAAACAGGGCATTAGATTGGGGAAAGTGCTTGATGATTTGAAAACCAACGTTTCGATAACAAAAATAGATGAAGGGCTATCTGATTGTTTTGCGGAAAGGGAAATTGAGGCGCTTACAATCTTAATTAAAAGACATCTTTCTAATTCCGAAAAGAGAAAACTTGACTTAGCCTTTGAACTGTACTTAAAACAAGCATATTTTACAAGCGCTGTCTTACTGGCAGGTCTTATTGATTCAGCAAGCATAAACCAGGTTTTAAAGTCAAGTGCCAATCCCCAAAATGTAAGCCAATGCTGGAAATGCTATGGAAAGGTTATTCAAGAAAATTTTGGTGGAGCATATTTCACTGGTACATTTCCTTTTAACAAATCCGCAAAAAATGATGATCGTGGAAATTCTACGATAGAATTTTTCAAATCAATAAAACATGATATTTGTTTTGACAACAAGAAAGAAATTCTAATTCCATTGTCTTTTGCTTTGTTAAAATTCTTTGATGATAGCGATTGGCAGGATAAGAAAAATGGGGAAATACCATCATCAATCAACAGGCATTGGTTAGCCCACAATATGTACGACTATGATGATATAACAAGAGCGGATTGTATAAAGCTTTTCTGTATGTTATATCAAATTACTGAATTGTATAGTATGTTGTAAAGGAGAAATTATGAATAACATCCTAACCGAAAAAGAATATCAACATTACATAACAGAACTGCTGACGAAAAATAATGGTTACATTGAACGCAAAGCCAACAACTTTGATCGTCACTTTGCCATTGACCGTGAAATGCTGTTTAAATTTCTGAATGATACCCAGCCGGAAGAAATGGAAGCTCTCGAAAAAATCTTCAAGGACAGGACGGAAGAAACCATTATCGGCTGTATCAATTCTGAGTGTACGAAAAACAGGGGAAGCCTGCTTGAAGTGCTTCGGCATGGTGTGGAGATCTCCAATCATAAACTGGAGCTTATGTACACAAAACCTGCAACAACATTCAATAAAGACCTTATGGCGAAATATGAGCAGAATCTCTTTACCGTTATGGAAGAAGTATGGGCAAGTGACGAGGAACGCATTGACCTTGTTATCTTTCTTAATGGTCTTGCGATAATGTCATTTGAATTAAAATGCAACTTTGCAGGACAGTCTGCCAGTGATGCTATGTATCAGTACCGCATGGAACGTGATCCAAAGGACAGGCTGTTTCTGTTCAAGGCTGGAACCCTTGTCAATTTTGCAATGGACCTGAACGAAGTTTATATGACCACAAAGCTGGACGGTGAAAAAACATTCTTTCTGCCGTTCAATCAGGGCAGCGGAGAGGGTGTAAATGCAGGTGCGGGAAATCCGCCTTGCGAGGACGAATATCCCGTTCACTATATGTGGGACGATATCCTTAAAAAGGATACAGTGCTTGACCTGATCTCAAAATTTATGTTTATTTCCTCAAAAGAATCAGAGGATGAAAAAACGGGAAAAATCAAAGCGACAGAAAATGTGATATTTCCACGCTATCATCAGCTTGACGCAGTGAGAAAACTGCTTGCAGATGTGGGACATAATCTGACCTCGCTTAATTACCTGATACAGCACAGTGCCGGATCGGGCAAAACAAATACTATCGCTTGGCTTGCGTATCGCCTTGCAACGCTCCATGATGCGGACAACAAGATTATTTTTGATAATGTAATAATTATGACCGACAGAGTTGTTGTTGACCGTCAACTGCAAAAAGCTATTATGGGTATGGAGCATAAATCGGGATTTATTCGTGTAATGGACGAAAAATGTAATTCCGCCGATCTGGCTGTCGCTCTGAATGGAAACACCAAGATCATTGCAACCACTATTCAGAAATTTCCCTATATCACGGAGAACGTCAAGGGCCTGAAAAATAAGCGTTTTGCTGTTATTATTGACGAGGCACATTCTTCTACCGCCGGCAAGGACATGGCTGCTGTGACACAATCTCTTGGTATGGGTGACGAGGCGTATCAGGATATGGAGGACGAGATCGCCGCCGAAATTGCACGGAACGGCAAGCAGAGCAATGTGTCTATGTTTGCATTTACAGCTACTCCTAAACCGACTACATTACAGTTGTTCGGCAAGCAAAACGAACACGGACAGCGTGAAGCATTTCATATCTATTCTATGAAACAGGCTATTGAAGAAGGCTTTATTCTTGATGTCCTGCAAAATTACACTACATATAAGACGTTCTATCAAATTAATAAAGAGATAGAGGAAGACCCCAAAATGCAGACCGCAAGTGCAAAACGTCAGATCGCTCGATTTGTGGAATTGCATGATACGAATATCTCCCAGCGTATTGAGGTTATTGTGGAGCATTTCCGCACAACCGTTATGACCGAACTTGGTGGACAAGCAAAGGCTATGGTAGTTACCGCTTCCAGACAAGCTGCCGTCAAATATCGTCAGGCATTGGAGGATTATTGCAATAAAAAGAACTATAAAAATATCCATGCCCTTGTTGCGTTTTCGGGTAAGGTAAAACTTCCGGATGATGATACTGAATATTCCGAAGCAGGGATGAACGGTATTCCGGAGGACAGGCTGACAAAGGAATTTGACAAGGACGATTATCAGGTACTTCTGGTAGCAAACAAATATCAGACAGGATTCGACCAGCCTAAGCTGTGTGCAATGTATATTCTGAAAAAGCTGAAAGGCGTAAATGCTGTGCAGACACTTTCACGACTGAACAGAATATGTCCTCCATTTGAGAAGAAAACATTTATCCTTGACTTTGTAAACAGCTATGAGGATATAGTAAATGCTTTTGCTCCGTACTACACAACTACGCTGCTTTTAAACTCTGTTACGCCGTCTGCAATTTACGATATTGAAGCTCAGATAGACGCTTATGCTGTTATTGATCCTGAAGATGTGGACAAGGTAAACAGTATTCTGTACAAAGAAAAAGTATCGGCTGCCGAAAAGAAAAAGATCAATTTCTGTCTTGAAAAGTCTCAGAAATTGATCGAACATTACAGCATTGATAAACAGCGTGAGATTATTACGGAGATGAAACATTTTGTCCGCTTTTATGAGTTTATGATCCAGGTGTCCTGCTTTGAAGATATTGAGCTGCATAAAAAATATAATTATATTATATTGCTTCTGTCCCATATCAATATAAAGCATCCGGGCGGTGGATATAATCTTGACGGAAAGATAAGAGCAACACAGTTTGTCCAGAAGAAGCAGGAGGAACATACAAAATCCGACATAACAGCAAAGCCGGTTATGAAACTTCCATCGGCTGACCAATTCGGACTTACGGCTGCTAAAGAAGAACGTCTTTCCGAAATCATAGCAGAGATCAATGCCCGCACAGGAAAGTCCTATGATAATGATGTTGCGGTGAAAGCTATGCTCCAAATCAGGGATATTCTTATGAAGTCCGATAAGCTCAAAGCAAGCGCAAAGAATAATACGATAAAGGATTTTGAATTTTCATACTTTGATGACATTGACAATGCACTAATCGAGGGACTTGAACAGAATCAGGACTTTTTCTCACTTCTGCTGAATGATGATGAAATCAAACGTGAGGTGCTTGGAATTTTTACTGATGAAATTTATAAAAGCCTTAGAAATAGCAAG
This sequence comes from Oscillospiraceae bacterium, assembly GCA_022508825.1. Lineage (GTDB taxonomy): Bacteria > Bacillota > Clostridia > Oscillospirales > Ruminococcaceae > RGIG8773. The sequence continues at coordinate 2,110 of JAFLUI010000090.1, read as the reverse complement.
TAAAATGTGATATAATAATAAAAACTTTTAAACTGTCAGCAACCATGAAAGGAGTTGCCATAATGGAAAATATCCTGAAAACAGATAATGGATATAAGGAATGGATAGAATCGATCAGTCAGAGATATGCTCAGTGTCAGATAAAGGCTGCCGTTTCTGTCAACCGGGAAATGCTTCTGCTTTACTGGAGTCTTGGCAAAGATATAACTGAGTTAAAAGCAAAGTCACAGTGGGGATCAAACTTTTATGATACATTAAGCAAGGACTTGAAGAAGGTCATTCCAAATGTTAAAGGATTTTCCGCAACTAACCTGAAATATATGTGTAGATTCTATACATTATACAAATCTGAAATTCGTCCACAAGTTGTGGACGAATTGGAAAATCAGCCTGTGGACGGCTTTACATTTGATGATCTGCTTTTGATTCCGTGGGGACATCATCGGTATATTATAGACCATTGCAGTAATGATGTTGAAAAAGCAATTTTCTATTTGAAGAAAACTATCCAGAATAATTGGTCAAGAGCTGTCCTTCTGAACTTTCTTGATACCAACCTGTACGAGCGTCAAGGTAAAGCAATCACAAATTTTGAATCCCGTCTCCCTGCTGAACAAAGCGAATTGGCACAGGAGGTTACCAAAGACCCATACAATTTTGACTTTCTTACTATCAGAGAGGATTATGACGAAAAAGAGCTTAAGGACGCATTAATGGATAACATCACACGTTTCCTGTTGGAGCTTGGAACAGGCTTTGCATTTGTCGGAAGGGAGTACCGGCTGGTAGTCGGCAATACGGAAGAATATATTGATATGCTGTTTTATAACATTCAGCTGCACTGCTATGTTGTTATCGAGGTTAAGGTTACTGCTTTCAAGCCTGCTGACATTGGTCAATTGGGAACTTATGTTGCAGCTGTCAATCATATTCTAAAAAGCGATAGTGACGCTCCGTCAATTGGCTTGCTGATTTGCAAAACAAAAGACAATGTGCTTGCTCAGTACGCTACGGAAAGCTCCAGTGAGCCTATTGGCATATCAGAATACCAGCTTAATTCGTTACTGCCCAAACAGTTTAAAGGATCACTCCCCACTATTGAAGAAATTGAGAGCGAATTAAGATAAGTCCGTGCAATCATGCACAATAATAAAAAGCAAGTTGATGTGTTACTGTATCATTGCAACATGAAGATTTTTCAGTTCCGCAAGATTTTCCCTTGCGGAACTTTTCATTTCCATTCGAAGGCTCTCATGATTTTTCATGAAGAAGATCGTTGACCCATAGTATCATGATGATTGGAAATCTCAAAGAACAAATTTTTCTCACGACTTGAGCCGAAGCATTTGTTGATGACTTTCTGATTCCTGTAAAGCCTACCATATTATTTTTATGAATCCTATCAGGGTTCAAGGGGCAAGCCCATTGGCATAATCTCGCCTTCGAGCATTGTCAGGGAGCGAAGCCCTGTGACCCCGAGTATGAAGGATAAAAATAATATAGAGATACGCTTCATAAAAAATTGTCAACCTCTCTTAGCAAAAGTCATGAAACGAAGAGGAATTCCTCCTATTGCTCTTGTGAGATGATCGGCTTTCATCACGGAGAGTTGATTTTTGCGGTTAGGTATGGTAGAATAAAAATGATGAAGTCAGACAGCTGTTCTACATATCGAAATTTAGCTAAGAGAATAAAGGATGAGCATTTTAGGAGCTGATTATGAAAAACTGTATCATTACTGGAGGAAACAGCGGAATTGGATTCCAAGCTGCTATGCAAATTGCTGAAAAGGGATATAACGTGACAATGATTTGCAGAAATGAAACAGCTGCAAAAAATACCTGCAAGGAAATCACGCTCAATACTGGTAATAAAAATGTAGATTATCTTATTGCAGACCTATCTGAAATGAATGCGGTCAGTAGCGTTGCAAAAAAGTACCTTGATATTCACGACTCACTTGATGTATTAATTAACAACGCAGCAGACTTTGATTTATCTATCAAAACTCCCATCATGACCTCAGACGGTATGGAAAAACAGTTTGCTACTAATGTGGCTGCGCCTTTCTTGCTTTCACGACTGCTGTTTGATGCACTGTCTAAATCCA
>JAFLUI010000009.1 GCA_022508825.1 Oscillospiraceae bacterium | reverse complement strand
GGCGTATCCTTTGAGTGCAGCGAGCAGACAGGTATGCACATCAACGAGGATCACTTTATCGCAGAGATCATCGATCCCGATACAGGAGAGGTGCTTCCCGAGGGTTCAAAGGGCGAGCTTGTGTTTACAAGCATTACAAAGGAAGCTTTCCCGCTTCTCAGATACAGAACAAGGGATATATGCGTCCTCACAAGAGAAAAATGCTCCTGCGGAAGGACTCTCGTAAAGATGAGCAAGCCTCTCGGAAGAAGCGATGATATGCTTATCATCAGAGGTGTAAACGTATTCCCGTCACAGATTGAGACCGTTCTTATCGAACATGGATACGCTCCAAACTATCAGATCGAGGTCGACAGAGTGAACAACACGGATACTCTTGATGTCAACGTGGAAATGACCGAGGCTCAGTTCTCCGATACTATAAAGGATATCCAGCAGAAGGAGCAGGAGCTTGTTGAAGCTATGAAGACCATGCTGGGCATAAATCCGAAGGTACATCTTGTATCGCCCAAGACCATTGCACGAAGCGAGGGCAAGGCTGTCCGCGTAATTGATAAGCGTAAATTACACGATTGATTAATTAGGAGGACGGGGAGCCCCCGCTGGCTTATCACCCCCCAGGCAAATTGCCTGCAAAAAGTTTGGATTATTTTGCCCCCCTCAAGGGGGGCGGCAATGAGAAAAATATGATTTAATATTAGGAGGGTTTCTATGTTTATAAAGCAGATCTCTATTTTCGTTGAAAACAAGCCCGGCAGATTAAGCGCCGTTACAAAGCTACTGGGCGAAAACGGCATTGATATCCGTGCTCTTTCTGTTGCGGATACCAAGGATTTCGGCATCCTCAGACTTATCGTAAACAACCCCGATAAGGCTTGCGAGTTACTGAAAAACGACAGCTGTACAGTATCTATCACAAACGTTATAGCTATCGGCATAACCGATAAGCCCGGCGGACTGGCTTCTGCTATGGAGTGTCTCTACGCTGCAAATATTTCCGTTGAATATATGTATGCGTTTATTTCCAAGTCGGACAGTCAGGCGGCTGTTATTCTCAGGGTGGACAACAACGACAAGGCTGCCGAGGCTCTTAAGGAGAACGGCTTCAAGATGCTCACTTCACAGGAAGTTTATGAGCTGTAATTGGTGTAATTGTTGAAAAAAGGTTACCGAGCCACAAATTCACAAGGTTATTCAAAACTAAGTAACGGAAAGGGTAAATTTTATTATGTTTTTTCAGAAGGATATTGAAACAATGTCCCGCAGTGAGATCGAAAAGATACAGCTTGAACGTCTTAAAAAGATGGTAAAATACTGTATGGACAACATTCCGTTTTATAACAAGCGGCTCACCGAGGCGGGAGTTACAGACGATAAGATCAAATGTCTCGATGATATCAAGTATATCCCTTACACAACAAAAGCAGATATACGGGATACCTATCCTTTCGGACTGTTCGGTCAGCCTATGAAGAATATTGTCCGCATCCATGCGTCATCAGGAACTACAGGCAAGCCTACCGTTGTGGGATACACGCAGAATGACCTTGATATGTGGTCTGACTGTATGGCACGTCTTGTTGTGGCGGCGGGAGCTTCAAGTGACGATATCGTCCAGATCGCTTTCGGATACGGTCTGTTCACAGGCGCGCTGGGACTTCACTACGGACTTGAAAAAATAGGTGCGACGGTAGTCCCCACATCAAGCGGAAACACCGAAAAGCAGATCATGCTCATGCAGGATTTCCAGACAACGGCGCTGGTATCAACACCGTCCTATGCCCAGTATATCGGCGAAATGGCAAGAGAGATGGGAGTTCTGGACAAGATGAATCTTAAGCTGGGACTGTTTGGCTCTGAGGGCTGCACAGAGGAAATGCGGGCTCAGATCGAAAAGACCCTTGGACTGTTCGCCACCGACAACTACGGCATGAGTGAGCTTATGGGTCCGGGCGTTTCGGGAGAGTGCCGTGAAAGAGTCGGTCTCCATATTAACGAAGACCACTTCATTGCGGAAATCATTGATCCTGAAACAGGGGAGGTTCTTCCCAAGGGCGAGACCGGAGAGCTTGTTATTACCACTCTTTCCAAAGAATGTATGCCAATGCTCCGTTACAGGACAAAGGATATCACACGCATCAACTATGATCCCTGTAAGTGCGGACGTACCTTCGCGCGGATGGATAAGACCAAGGGCAGGACTGACGATATGCTTAAAATTCGCGGCGTAAACGTGTTCCCGTCGCAGGTTGAGTCGGTGCTCATGGCGTTTGATGAGATCGCTCCTCACTATCAGCTTGTGGTAACAAGAAAGGATTTCGCCGACAGACTGGAGGTCAAGGTAGAGCTTGCGGACGATGGTCTGCTTGAGAATTTTGCAAACCTTGAAGATCTCCAGAAGAGGATACATCATAATCTTAAAACTGTTCTGGGAATCGACACAAAGGTCTCTCTTGTTGAGCATAAGTCTCTGGAAAGGTTCCAGGGCAAGGCAAAGAGGATAATTGATCTTAGAAATGAAAAATAGGCTCAGCCTTTCCGCTGTCTGTAAAAAATCAGGCAGCGGATTTTTTCATTATATTGAAATTTTTGCGCATACTAACAAAAATAAATAGAAAAGGAAGTTGCGCAGAATGGAAAAGATAGCTTTTTTTGATACAAAACCCTATGACAAGGTGTGGTTTGACAAGCTGAACACAGATTTTGAAATAAAGTACATCGAATCAAAGCTGACCACTGACACCGCCCATGCTGCAAGGGGCTGTAAAGCAGTGGTGGCATTTGTGAATGACAACATAGGCAGCGATGTCATTGACGTGCTCTGCGAAATTGGTGTAAAGCTTATAGCCCTGCGATGTGCCGGATATAACAATGTAGACCTTAAATATGCAAAGGATAAGATCAATATTGTAAGAGTCCCTGTGTACTCTCCCTATGCCATTGCGGAGCATACAATGGCGCTGCTTCTGGGGGTAAACAGAAAGATCCCCCGGGCTTTTATCAGAACGAGGGACTTTAATTTCAGCCTTAACGGGCTGACAGGCTTTGACCTCCACGGAAAGACAGCAGGAATAATCGGCACGGGACAGATAGGCAGGGTCTTTATCGACATATGCAGGGGATTTGGAATGAAGATCATTGCATACGATCCATGTCCTGCAGAGGGGTGCGATATAGAATATGTGTCCCTTGATAAGCTCCTTGCGGAAAGCGATGTGATATCACTGCACTGTCCGCTTACCACAGAAACAAGGTATATCATCAACGAAGCCAGCATTGCAAAAATGAAGGACGGAGTAGTAATACTGAATACATCCAGAGGTCAGCTCATAGACACGGACGCTCTTTTGCAGGCTCTGAAGGACAAGAAGATACGCGGGGCAGGACTTGACGTGTACGAGGAGGAGACCGAGCTGTTTTTTGAGGACTACTCCAGCACAATCATTCAGGACGATGTGCTTTCCCTGCTTGTATCTCTGCCTAATGTTATTATGACGTCCCATCAGGCGTTCCTGACCGATGAAGCTCTGCAGAAGATCGCTGAGGTTACGCTGTTCAATCTCAAACAATTTTTTGACGGGGAGGCATTGCAGAACTCGGTGGTGTATCAGAAATAAGTGTTTTTAGCTTTGAGTGTATTTCTTCAAATTTTGTATTTCCTTTAAATATCTCAAAATAATCAGACTTGATGAGAAAATCCATAAGCTCATCATAATTCGTTTTTGTACTGTGCTTGTTTGTATATTCTCTATGATCTTCCGTTTCAGAAAGCCAGCACGGTTCATATTTGTTTGTGTCAGGACGGGTTTCATAGCCTTCTGCATATCCTAATGTTTTTTCAAGCTCACTCAGCGCAGACTGTTTATCATTCTTTTTCAAATACGCTTTTGAAAGCGGCATAGAATTATAAAACAGAACATTATTATAAAAATTCAGCTTATCACCAACAATCAACTTTATAAGCTTTTCTTTCAACATCATAATTTCTATCTTTTCATCGAGTGTATATTCACCGTTGCAGCGTATGCCATTAATAGCTATTGTTGCTAACCACATAAGATTCAGCAGTAAATTCTGATATTCCTTTAATGCGTCCTTGCCTTTAAGTGTTCTTGGATAGAGCATATCACAGGTCTGAGGGATGCTGGGCATTGACACAGCAATTTTCTGTGCCATTTCAATGTTACCGAGGTATGAATGCAGGTATACCATTAACTGCTTGAAATAATTTGTATTACCATCTCTTCCTGTACACTTTATTCCACGTTCACAAAGTAATATTATCTCTTTGGCTTTGAGCTTTTTTTCGTCCTCTGCAAGCTCCATGCCACTCTGAAAGTACAGACTGTATTCTGACTCCGCAAGAGCAGCAATCAGGTCTGGCGCATTAGGATATTCCTTAAGTTTTCCAGACAGATAATTTATCGAACCATGCATATCTCCGATTACATTAAAGTTAAGTCGATTATATTCTATGAACTCGTCGATCTTCTCTTTCCTGCGGGTGATATCCACTCCCAACAGCATATCTGTTGTCACATTAAAAATATTTGCCAATGCTGGCAACTGCGAAATATCGGGAGCTGTTCTATCACACTCCCACTGAGACACTGCACAAGAGGTAATTCCAAGACTTTCTGCAAGCTGCTCCTGCGTGATATTCTGCTCTTGACGAAGATGCTTTATTCTTGTTCCTATTGTCATTGTAATCACTCCTTATTAGTTCAAAAACACTCTTGTTATATATATTGTAACGTATTTTTGAGATCCTGACAAGAAAGTATCTGTGGAGTTGAAGTATAGTATTACTTTGATTACAGTGAATACTATAAATAAGCCGCGGCAACAATAATAACGATAGAAATATGAACGCATACGCACAATAACAATTTTTTGTTCTTATATTTTGCCGATATCAACCTTTGCGGAGATTTTTATTTCTGTTTCCAGAGCAGCATATTATTTTCAAATTCTGCAATTATCCTGTCCGTATCCTTTAACCATGCAAGATAGGAACGGACAGTGCTTCCCACAAGAACATACTGCTCGAAATTCATAGACAGAGAATATTCTGCAAACAGCTTTTGCAAAATCATTTCAAAGCAGACAGGCTCTTTGCAGATATCAACGATCTTATCTGCAATTTCCTGCACCTTATCAATGTTATACTGTGCAAGCGAAGAAACATCCTCAGCCGCTGCTGCATGAGCCGGGACAAACATTTTTGCATTCAATGACTTGACCGTTTCAAGGGTTTTAATGTATGCTTCAACATCGTAGATAAAGCCTATCCGGTACTTGTCCAGTGTTTCCTTGCTTGACAGGCAGTCCGCAAGAAAAACTACATCATCGGGAGTGCGGAAGCCCACCATATCAAAAAAATGTCCCGGCAGACTAATAATTTCAAATCCATCAGGCAGAACGTCCGGTGTCAGATACTCTGCACTGCTTGCCTGTGCTAAAAGAAATTTATGACGCAGATCCTTGCAGGGATAACCTCCATATAAAAACGACGGCTCCAAAATTGGGTGTCCGGTAAAATCACATTCAATACCCGGGGCGTATATCTTACATCCGGTCTGATCCTGCAGATATTTGTTTCCTCCGATATGATCTGCGTTGGAATGTGTGTTATATATAGCCGTCAGCTTCCAGTTGTTAGCGTCCAAGAGCTGACGGACCTTTCGTCCCGCGTCCTTGTCATTTCCGCTGTCTATCAGGCAAACGTCAGTGTCATTTAATTTTATAAGTCCTATTTTTGCGGGACTTTGTATATAATAAGTGTTTCCCGAAACCTGTATCAGTTCGTACATATTTTTCCTCCTGACTTTTTTTAATATCTATATAATAACATACAAATGTTGAAAAATCAATTGATATTAATATTTTTATATGATATAATGAAATAAAAAAAGTGGGCTGAGATAATGAACGAATCAATTTTAATTGTTGACGATGAAAAGGAAATAGCCGATCTTATAGAGCTTTACCTGAAAAATGACGGATACACCGTACATAAATTCTATACAGGCATTGACGCCTTGAAGTGCGCAGAGGAAACAAAGCTTGATCTTGCAATTCTGGACATCATGCTTCCCGATATTGACGGTTTTCACATCTGTCAGAAGATAAGGGAGAAATATTTTTACCCCATCATTATGCTTACCGCTAAAGTGGAGGCAGGAGATAAAATAATGGGACTTACAATCGGCGCAGACGACTACATCACAAAGCCTTTTGATCCTCTTGAAGTCACAGCCAGAGTAAAGACTCAGCTCCGACGCTATACGAAATACAACAATTCCTCCGATAAGGAGGAAAACATTACGGAATATGACATAAAAGGTCTTGTAATTAACAGGGACACACATAAATGTACATTGTACGGAAATGAAATTTCCCTTACTCCAATTGAATTTTCTCTGCTGTGGTATTTATGCGAAAACAGGGGACGGGTCATTTCATCCGAAGAATTATTTGAAAATGTCTGGAAGGAAAAATATTTTGAAAGCAATAACACCGTCATGGCGCATATTGCAAGGCTCAGAGAAAAGCTGGGTGAGCCGCCAAGAAACCCGAAATTTATAAAAACCGTATGGGGAGTTGGTTACACTGTCGAGTAGAAGTGAGTTGTCCAGAAAGATAATTTTAAGATGCACACTTACCATGCTTATTTACACGGCGGCGGTAATTCTTGCGGTGTCTGTTGCATGGCTGATATGCAGCAACCGGATATGGTACGATTTTGATATTACCTATCGGATACTTCATTTTATAGGTGATCACATAATCTTTTTTGCGGGTATAACTATTGCTGCGGGATGGCTTGTTATTTTTTCATTGTACGTATACAAGCTTCTGGGCTTTCTTGATAAGATCATTATAGAATCTGAAAAGCTTACTGCTCCGGAAGGTGAACAGATACAGCTTCCGGCTGAATTAAAGAGCGTTCAGGATGACCTGAACAATATCCGTGAAAGGGCAGCAAGGGATGCAGCCGCAGCAAGAGAAGCGGAGCAGAGGAAAAATGATCTTGTTGTCTATCTTGCCCATGACCTGAAAACTCCGCTCACAAGCGTGATAGGATATCTTTCTCTTATGCGGGACGAGCCTCAGATAAGCGCAGAATTACGGGCAAAATATACGGGGATAGCTCTTGAAAAGGCGGAGCGTCTGGAGGAGCTCATCAATGAATTTTTTGATATTACAAGATTTAATCTTACCCATATCTCTCCTGAGCTTGAAAATGTGAATTTTACCCGTCTTATAGAGCAGACTGCCTTTGAATTTGAGCCCATCCTCAAAGAAAAGGGACTGTCATGGAAGCTTGATATTGACAGGGATACAGAGCTTCTCTGCGATGCCGATAAAATGGAAAGAGTCCTTGACAATATTATAAGAAATGCTGTCAGCTACAGCTATCCGGATACTGAAATAATGCTTTCCTTAAAGAAAAATGACGGGTCCGTTATTTTTTCGGTCAAAAACAAGGGGAAAACTATTTCCGGGGAAAAGCTTGACAGGATATTTGAGCAGTTTTACCGTCTGGACTCATCAAGGGGAACGAGGTCAGGCGGTGCAGGTCTCGGACTTGCAATTGCAAAGGAGATAACCGAGCTTCACGGCGGAACTATAAAAGCGGAGAGCTCGGACGAAAGCGTCACATTTACAGTAGAGATACCGGTGTAAGAAAATCGTAAGAATTTCGTATGATAAAATTATGATCCTCAGAAATAAAATCAAATACATGAAGCGGTCCGCTGTGATAAAATTATTTCACAGCGGATCTTTTTTGAAAGAGTGGTTTTATGAAAAGAAAAAATAAGCGCAGAAAGTATCTGCTATTGCAAATACTGCTGTTTATCGGGCTTGCGGCATTCTCATTTATCTGTATACAGAATTTGAGAGAGGAATTTAAAGATGTTCCTGCAGAGAGCCGCGGTGAAATGTCTGAGGAATGGTATCTTGTACTTGTAAATCATGAAAATCCCATACCGGAAAATTATGCTCCCGAGCTTACAGTCCTTGATAACGGCAGAAGTGTGGACTCACGTATTTATCCCGATCTGCAGAAAATGTTCGACGATATGAGGGCAGAGGGGATATATCCTGTCGTAGGAGAGGGCTACCGTACCTCCGCAGAACAGCGTCAGATAATGAATGAAAAGGTGGAGGCTTACATAAACGATGGTTTCCCGCGAAAGCGTGCGGAGGCTCTTGCGGAAAATGAAGTTGCCGCTGTGGGAAAAAGCGAGCATCAGCTGGGACTTGCAGTAGATATCAACGCTGACAAGGCTCTTTCTGATAATGATGATGTATACAACTGGCTTGCGCAAAATGCGTATAAATACGGATTTATTCTCAGGTACCCCTCCGATAAAATAAATATTACCGGGATAGATTTTGAGCCCTGGCATTACAGGTATGTGGGAGAAGAAGCTGCAAAAGAAATATACGAACGGGGTATCTGCCTTGAAGAATATCTGGGGTGAAAAATATGCTGAGAATACTTTCGTTTGTCATTGGCATACTGTCGGCGGCAGTTGTGCTTCTGCCCTTTATACTACATAAATAAAAATCGGCGTGTACCTGACGCCGATTTTTTGTTTTCTAAAATTCTCCCCGCAGACGCTTTATCTGTCGGACGTCCTCGCCTACAAACATAAGAGTGGTGAATACACTGAACAGTCTTGAGATTATCCTGTCATTGTAGTTTTTCTGCAGCTCTGCGGTGGAAAGATTGCTGCTTATGATGGTGGGAAGACCCAGATTTATGCGTGAGTTGATGATATTGTAAATTGCAGGCTCGGAAAAGCTTGTCCTGAACTCCGAACCGAGGTCGTCCAGTATAAGAAGGTCTGTATTTATAAGTACCTGCATAGTGTCTGTTTCGGTATTTTCGGAGCGTCCGAAATGCTCCTTTTCGATCATACGCAGATAGTTTGACAGGGAACCGTAGGCGACTGTGAAGCCCCGCTCCGTGACTCTTTTTGCAATTGCAAGTGAGATATGGGTCTTGCCCAGACCCGTTTTTCCAAGGAGAAAAAGACTCGGTGAATTTCGCGAAAAGTTATCCGCATAGCTTTCGCAGTATTCGGAGATCTGCTCCATTTTACGGCGGCAGTCAATGCCGTTTTCTGTTTTTCCGTCATAATATGATAAATCGAAATGCTCAAAATCACAGTTTGGCATATTTGCCTCCTTGTTGAGCTTTTCTACAGCCAGATCGTTAAGAAGCTTTTCAAAACATTTGCAGCGTCCGCTGCCGGATATACCGGTGTCATGACATATGGGACAGGTATATGAGGGCTCAAGGTAGCTTTCCGGATAGCCGTTTTTTTTCAGAATGGAGCGTATCATTTCCTGACCCTGCAGGTTCTGACTTTTTATCTTTTCAAAGCTGCTCTGGAAATCCTTTTCCCTGCGTATGATAAGCTTTGTAAGCTCTACGCTTGTGCTTGCAAGCTGACGTCTTATCTCTGCAATTTCTGGAAGCTTTTCCTCGATCTCTGAAATACGGGCGGTGAGAGCATTTTCTGCACTGAGCCTGCGGTGTTTTATTTCGTTGTCTGCAAGCTCATAAAGACGTTTATCATAAGCCATTTTTGACGCTCCTTCATTTTTTATTTTTTGATCTTAGGTGTATTATTCATGGCGTGTTCAAGCAGCAGGTCAAGGTTGTAGGAATGTTCATTGTCACTGTCCTTTTTGCCGACGGAGGGATTGTTTTTATCGGAGGGTCCCTTTGTATCCGACATAGCCTCAGAAACTGTGGATATGCCCTTCTGATGCCAGTCGGTGAGAATTTTATTCATATAGCTGAACTTTACCTTGCCGATGTTGTCGACGGTTTTTTCATAAGAGTATACTATAAGGTCGATGGAAATACCCTTGTCCGTCCACTCATGCACAAATTTTTTCTCGGTAGGGGTAAGCTTGCGGCTCAGCTCCAGTCTGGCAGTGACCTGCCCCTCGGCGGAAAAATAGCTTTGAAGAGACATTATTTCTCTTTCTGCCTGCTCGTGAGTAGTTATGCCGCTGTCATGCCAGCTTATGGCGATCTTTTCTATGTACCCTATGCTTGCCTTGTTTATCTGCTTGGCAAAATCCATTATCATAAGCAGAAGATCGGGTGTGATGCCATAGTAATCGTGGAGCCAGATCAGAGTGCGCTGTTCGGTATAGTTGAGGATCCTTCCCAGTGTGGACTCAGCGGAGTCAAAGAGAAATTTTATATCCGAGGAGCCTTCTATCCGTTCGGCGATCTCTTCGGGAGGAAGCATTTTTGACGCTCTTTCCTTTGCCCTCTGAGCGGCGGAGTCTGCCGGTACAGAGACCGGAGCCGAAACGGAAGCTGCCGCTTTTTCGGGAACGTCTGTGACAGGAGCGGTGTCTCCCGTGTAAAGCAGACCCACCTGCTGCCAGTAGGAAACTGCGTCCTCTGCGTCCTCTGCGGATACGCCTATTTCTGCAAAGGCGGCAGGGTCTATGTCAGAGGTCTTGTTTTTCAGTATGTAAAGCAGTACCTTGACTGCTTTTCCGGAAGCAAGCTTAAGACAGTCTGCCGCAATGTCGGGGACGGCAAAAACTCCGCCGCTGTCCCAGTTGACTTTGTATCTCATATGTATTATCATACTCCATTCGGACAAAATGTAAATAGCTGTAAAAAATTCTGTAAGTGAGACTGAAAATATTATAGCATAAATTTCAAAAAAAATCATTATAATCTTGACCAAAAAAAAAATTCGTGATATCCTATAAATAATGAGGTCGGAAAGGAGTAATTTTTGCTATGGAAGAAAATAACATAAATGAGGAACTGACTGAAACAGAGCCCTCCGAAGCCCCCATGACCAGAAAGAGTTATACCAAGCAGCAGAACGCTCTTTATACAATAATTTCCATCGGACTGTTTTTCCTTTTGTATTTTGCCGTAAAAGGGGTAATGGGAATGATAAACCGTCCTTACTATATGACGGTGTGGGCGGATCAGGTTACGGAAATTTCTGCAAACAGGGCTTTTGAGATAAGCGGTATATCAAAGGATATGGGGTATGCATTTGAAAGCGCCCGTCTTGACAAGGACGCAAGCGGGTATTTGCTGAAAATAGTATTTTCCGGTATCGGGGATGAGGAGACCTTTTCTGAAAGCGGCATGACCTTTGAATACGGCGACACCCAGGAGGATGTCCGCAGGGAGTTTTATCCATATAAAGAAAATCCTGACTATACAGAGTACGTCTACGCTGATAAATATGTAAATATAGACGACCCCTCCGGAGCGGTGTATCTTTTCAAGTGGGATGGGGAGTTTTACGCTGAATACAGTGAACACAGCACTTCCATGTCAGATCAGGTGTCCGACCTGTTTGCAGGGCAGGGGAGAATATACACGGATAATTAAAAATAAATTTACAAGTGTGTTTCCGACATTAAAGAAAAAGTATACAAAAAATCTTGCAATCTTTGTGGAAAAGTGGTATAATAATTGTATATTTGCTGCAAAGTGAAAAGGAGGCTGTCTCTTGCCCGATTATGTTGATATGATAAAGAAAGCTTTTTCCGGGAGAGAAGCTCCTCCGCTATGCTATTTACATAGCTTCGGCTGTCAGCAGAATGTGAGTGACGGTGAAAAGATCCTTGGCGTGCTCTGCGATATGGGTTATGGAGTCACGGAGGACATGGAAAATGCCGATCTTATCATTTACAATACCTGTGCTGTCCGTGAGGGGGCGGAGCTTAAGGTCTACAGTCTTGTGGGAAACCTTAAAAAGCTCAAGGAAAATAACCCGGAGCTTATTATCGGACTGTGCGGCTGCATGGCGCAGCAGGAAAAGACCGTTGAGAAGATACGCAAAAGCTACCGTCATGTTGACCTTATCTTCGGCACATATGCATTAAAGGAGCTTCCAAGACTGCTGTATACAGTGCTTACGGAGAAAAAGCCTGTTTCCGATATAACCGAGTACGACGGTGTGATCCCAGAGGATGTGACCTCTGTCAGAAAGGACAGCATCAAGGCGAGCGTTCCCATAATGTATGGCTGTGACAACTTCTGCTCATACTGTATAGTGCCTTATGTCAGGGGACGGGAGCGAAGCAGGGAGCCGGGGGCTGTCCTGAATGAAGTCAGACAGCTTGCAGAGGCAGGGTACAAGGAAATAATGCTTCTTGGGCAGAACGTCAATTCCTACGGGAAAAAGCTGTCCGAGCCTGTTACCTTTGCGGAGCTGCTGCGGGAGATAGACAAAATAGAGGGGGATTTCAGAATCAGGTTCATGTCCTCCCATCCGAAGGACGCAACAAAGGAGCTTATAGACGCTGTTATCGACTGTGACAAGGTCTGCAAGCATCTGCATCTGCCTCTCCAGTCTGGAAGTGACCGTATACTTGAAGCAATGAACAGACGGTACACTGCAGAAAAGTATATGGAGATAGTGGACTATGCAAGAAGCAGGATACCGGACTTCTCTTTCAGTACCGATATAATCGTGGGATTTCCCAACGAGACCGAGGAGGACTTTCAGGATACGCTGGATATCCTTAAGAAAGTGGAGTACGACAACATCTTTTCTTTTATATACTCGATCCGCAGCGGAACTAAGGCAGCGCTTATCGAGGATAAAATTTCCGATGAAGAAAAAAGCGGCAGGATGAGACGGCTGCTGGAGCTGCAGAGGGAGATCACAGACAGACGCTTCAAGCGCTTTATCGGCAGGACTCTTGACGTGCTGTTTGATGGGGAGTCAAACAAGGAGGGTTTCTGCTCAGGCAAAAGCGATGAGTTTATCATCGTTGAAGCAAAGGCTGACCCGTCTGTGATAGGTCAGAGAAAGCAAGTCAGAATTACCAATGCCTTTAACTGGGCATTGCAGGGAGAGCTTCTTTAATGGAGCTTATCAATAAAAATTGTAAAGGAGATATTTGAAATGGATGTAATCGATAAGGCAAGAGAGCTGGGCAAAATGATCCAGGAGGACAAAAGGTACGCTGAATACTACAAGGCTAAGGAGGCTAACGACAATGACGAGTCTCTCCAGCAGTTGATAGGTGACTTTAATACAAAGCGTATGGATCTTAATGTTGAAATGTCAAAGGATGATAAAAATGGTGACAGGCTCAAAGCTCTTGACGAGGAAATAAAAGAGCTTTACGGCAGGATCATGTCCAATGAAAACATGGTGGCATACAATGAAGCTAAAAATGCTATGGACGATCTGCTTAACCGCATCAATATGGTAATTACCTATTCCGCTAACGGAGAGGACCCCATGACCTGTCCTACAGAGCAGCAGGGCTGCGGAGGAAGCTGCTCATCCTGCAGCGGATGCGGCTGATAAAAAGGCTATGTTCAGTCAGAGCGTTACTGTCGTTTTATGAATTTTTTGGAGGGAGATATGACCTGTCGGCGTTGACGACAGGTCAGTTGTGGTTATATTATGGCTGTGCAGATAGATTTTGACCGTCTTTCGCCCATGATGAAGCAGTATTTTGCCGTTAAGAAAAAATACGAGGGGCATATACTGTTTTTCCGTCTTGGTGACTTTTATGAGATGTTTTTTGACGACGCTGTTATGGTATCCCGTGAGCTTGAACTGACTCTCACAGGACGGGACTGCGGCCTTGAGGAGCGTGCTCCCATGTGCGGCATACCCTATCATTCCAGTGAGATGTACATAAAACGCCTTATAGAATGCGGTCATAAGGTGGCTATCTGCGAACAGCTCACCGATCCAAAGGATGCAAAGGGCGGCATCGTGGAGCGTGACGTTATACGTATCGTTACTCCAGGTACCCTGACTGAAAGCAGTCTGCTCGATGAGTCAAGGAACAACTATATCTGCTGTATCTATGCGGCGGATAAGGAGTGCGCTGTCTGCCTTGCGGATATTTCCACAGGAGAGGTACACCTGTTCAGGAAAACGGGAAAGGATGTCCAGACGGAGATCATCAACGAGCTGTCCCGTTTTGAACCTGTGGAGATACTTTTCAACGACAGATTTTTTGACTACACACAGGTGTCAGACTTTATAAAAAATAAGCTGAACAGCTCCGTCCAGATGCTGGACGGGGAGAAGTTTGATATAAGCGCATCAGCGGATATCGTTCTGAAGCAGTTCAACGTTTCCGAGCTTATTGAGATAGGGATTAATGAGGACACTCCCGAAGCTGCCTGCGTGTGCGGTCTTTTCGGCTATATCAGCGACACCCAGAAGGCTCTTGTGGGACGTTTCACAGAAATAAAAAGATACAATGACGGTTATTTCATGGAGCTTGACATGACCGCCCGCCGCAATCTGGAGCTTACAGAGACCATGCGGAACAAGGACAGAAAGGGAAGTCTGCTCTGGGTACTTGACCATACGGAAACATCTATGGGAAGACGTCTGCTTAAAGCCTATATCGAGCAGCCCCTGATAAAGCCTGCTATAATAATAAACCGTCTTGATGCGGTGGAGCAGCTATGTAAAAAGTCTGTTATCCGTGAGGAGCTTTCTGAGGAGCTTTCAGGTGTGTATGACATTGAGCGTCTTATGACAAGGGTCATGTATAAAAATGCTACTCCCCGTGATCTGAAATCACTGTCTCTGACGGCGTTACGGCTTCCTGCAATAAAAACGCTTATGGAGAATTTCTCCTGTAAGCTGATGACCGACCTGAATAAAAATATCCACACTCTGGATGAAATTTCAGGTCTTATAGAAAATGCAATTATGGACGACCCTCCAATAAGCGCAAAAGAGGGGGGAGTCATAAAGGACGGCTTCAATGAGGAGCTTGACCGTCTCCGCAGCATCATAAACGGAGGCAAGGGAATCATTGAGGATATAGAACAGCGGGAGCGTGAACGGACGGGGATAAAAAATCTGAAGGTCAGCTATAACCGTGTGTTCGGCTATTACATAGAGGTCACCAAGTCCTACTATGACAGGATACCGGAGGATTATATCAGAAAGCAGACCCTTGCAAACAGCGAGAGATTTATAACCGATGAGCTTAAAAAGACAGAGTACGAAATTCTCGGTGCAAATGAAAAGGTTCTCTCCCTTGAATATGATATTTTCTGCGAGGTAAGGGATTTCATTGCAACCCAGCTTGTTAAAGTCCAGGAGACCGCCTCCGCACTTGCTCAGACAGACGTGCTCTGCTCCTTTGCCTATACCTCACTTAAAAACGAGTACACAAAGCCGGATATCGCCATCGACGGCATAATCGACATCAAGGACGGCAGACATCCTGTTGTTGAGCTTATGCTGACTGACGAGGTATATGTCCCCAACGACACCTATCTTGACCTTAACAGCAACCGCATGGCGATAATTACGGGACCGAATATGTCAGGTAAGTCCACCTATATGCGCCAGACTGCACTTATCACTCTTATGGCTCAGATAGGCTGCTTCGTACCTGCCAGGCACGCTAAAATAACCATCGTCGATAAAATATTTACCAGAGTAGGAGCCTCCGATGACCTTACAGCAGGACAGTCAACATTCATGGTGGAAATGAGTGAGGTGGCGGACATCCTGAAAAACGCCACAAAGCAAAGTCTTGTCATTCTTGACGAGGTTGGACGGGGTACCTCCACATATGACGGAATAAGCATTGCCACATCCGTTGCGGAGTACATCGCCAATTCAAGAGTCCTTGGCTGTAAGACTCTTTTTGCCACCCACTACCATGAGCTTATACAGCTTGAAGATCAGATAGAGGGGGTCAAAAATTACAGCGTAGCGGTAAAGAAGCGGGGAGAGGACATAAAATTCCTGCGGAAGATAGTCCGGGGCGGCGTTGACGACAGCTACGGAATAGACGTTGCCAAGCTGGCAGGACTTCCGAATAAAGTTCTGAGCAGAGCCAAGACCCTCCTTGCGGAAATGGAAAAGGATAAGGCGGAGCATATACAGAAGGATGAGGAGCAGATATCCTTCGGAAGCATAGGCAACGACCGGATAATAGAAAAGCTCCGGAAAACAAATGTGGACGAGCTTACCGACGAGGATGCAAAATATTTCCTCAAAGAGCTTTGTGAAATGCTGGATTAGGGTGATCTTATGAATTGTTCAATATGCGGCGGAAATATGGAAAAGGGCGGAGTTGTGACAATGCGCTCAGAAACCCTGATGTGGTTCTCTGACGGTTCGGCTGAAAAATACAACAAATTTCCACAGTCACTTTTACCAAAATCGGATGCGTCGGTTGATGGGATAAGCTATAAAGTTAGCAGTCTTAATGGTTACAAAGCTTGCCGATGCGAAGATTGTGGGGCAGTTTTGATTATTCCGCCAGAAGATGAAAAGGAATAAAATTATTTTTAAGGGGTTCTATGATGTGGTGAATAGGGTGATCTTATGAATTGTTCCAGATGCGGCGGGAATATGGAAAAGGGACTTGTAAAATTAATGAATAAAGGTCGAGGAGTTAATCTCTTTCGTCCAACTCCGTTAGAATGGTTCAGTGAAAAAACAATTAAAAAATATGAAGGCTTTTTTAAATCAATTCTTCTTAAACCTGATTTTATAATCTATGGAATTAATCCACAGCGTGCTGCTTATAGTGATTTCGTAGCTTATCGCTGTGAAAATTGCGGAGCAATATTGATTATTCCGTCTGATAACGATTATGATAGGAATTTTTAGTCGGAGGTTTTAAATGTCAAAGGTACAGGTTCTCAGTAAAGAGACCGCCGAGCTTATCGCTGCGGGAGAGGTAATAGAGCGTCCAAGCTCTATTGTAAAGGAGCTTGTTGAAAATTCAATAGACAGCGGCGCCACAAGCATAACCGTAGAAATAAAAAGCGGCGGCGTAAACTATATCCGCATTACCGACAACGGCTGCGGTATGGAATACGAGGACGTCCCCGTTGCATTTCTGCGCCATGCCACAAGCAAGATACATGATAAGGATGACCTTAACAGCATCCTTACTCTCGGATTTCGCGGAGAGGCTCTTGCTTCCATATGCGCTGTGGCAAAGGTGGACGTGCTTACAAAGACCTCAGGGGAGGAGTACGGTACTCACTATTCCATCGAGGGCAGCGAAGAAAAGCTTTACGAGCGCACAGGCTGTCCCGAGGGAACGACCATCATTATAAGGGATATTTTCTATAATGTCCCTGCAAGACTGAAATTCCTCAAAAAGGATGTAGCCGAGGGAAACGCCATTGCAGCTATTGTTGACAAGATCGCTCTTTCCCATCCTGAGATAGCTTTTAAATTTATACGTGACAATAAGCAGGAGTTCATCACCTCCGGAGACGGGGAGCTGTATTCCTCGGTGTATTCCATCATGGGCAGACAGTTTGCGGCTTCCATGCTTTCTGTTGATTATGAGCTGAACGGAGTAAAGATAGACGGGTTTACTGTAAAGCCCCTGTTCGGCAGACCAAACCGCACCATGCAGCACTTTTTCATCAACGGAAGATATGTAAGGTCTCAGGTCTGCTCACGGGCGCTTGAAAATGCCTATGTGAACAGCATTATGGAGGGGAAGTTTCCCTCCTGCGTGTTAAGACTGACGGTGCCTCCTTCAATAATGGACGTAAACGTCCACCCCACAAAAACGGAGGTTCGCTTTACAGACGACAGGGTCATTTCGGAGGGGGTATTTTTTGCAGTAAAAAATGCTATCCTGCTTGACACCGCTCCGGAGGAAATAAAAATAAAGACTCCCAAGATAGACTATACAAAGCCTGTCCCCCAGGAGCTTCCCGAATATATACAGACCGGACTTCCTCAGAATGAGACCGTAACGGAGATACGTCCCGCATTTCGGGAGGAGACACCGGAACAGACCGTCCTGCCTCCTGCGCATATACCGTTTGCGCCAAAGCAGGAAGAGGACATTGTAAATATCCCCTATAACATCTCTGCTGATACTCAGGATGAAGAGCCTGCAATAGATCAGCTTGTTCCCGATGAGAGCACCGAAAGCAAGAGCTTTAAGTATATTACTCAGTCCTCCTTTGAAAAGCGGACGAATGTTACGGCACCCGAGCCGCAGTCTGAGCCTCCCAAGGAGATAAGGTTCAGAGTAATAGGGGAGGCGTTCAAAAATTACATAATCGCCGAGGTGGAGGAGGATACTATTTTCGTTGACAAGCACGCTGCCCATGAGCGCATCCTTTTTGAAAAGCTGAAGTCGGGAGCGCAGAAGCTTGTTTGTCAGCTCATGCTCCAGCCTGTGGAGGTTCTGCTGGATTTTGAGGAGTTCAATGCTCTTATCCAGAATAAGGAGCTTGTCCATGAGCTTGGCTTTGAGTTTGAAATTTCCGGAGCATCCAAGGTAAGCATTATGGGCATTCCCAGTATTCTTGACGGATGCGATCCCTGTGATCTTATGATAGAGCTGGCAAGGAACATCAGCGAAAACAGATCAAATCCCATGCCTGAGATACTTGACGATATGTATCATACCTTTGCCTGCAAGTCGGCTATAAAGGCAAACGATATAACCTCACTTGCTGAGCTTTCGGAGATAGTGAAGACCATTCTCACCGACGAGCGGATAAGATACTGTCCCCACGGAAGACCTGTCATGTTCAGGCTTTCAAAGAGGGAGCTTGAAAAGCAGTTCAAAAGGATAGTCTGACCAATAAAAAAGGAGCGCTGCCATGAGTACGCCTGAAAATAAAATACCCCTGCTTGTGGTGACAGGTCCTACTGCAAGCGGAAAAACTGCTCTGGGAGTGGCTCTGGCAAAGGAATATGACGGAGAGGTGGTCTCCGCCGATTCAATGCAGATATACAAGGGACTGAATGTTGCCACCGCAAAGCCCACCGAGGAAGAAATGGAGGGGATCCCTCACCATCTTATTGGAATCGTTGATATAGGGGAAAGCTTCAGCGCAGCGGACTATGTAAAGCTGGCAAAGGAAAAAATTTCCGAGATAAGGTCACGTGGCAGACTTCCCATAATGGTTGGCGGCACGGGACTGTATATAAACTCTCTTATTGACAATATAAGCTTTGACAGCGCCGAAACAGACGGAAGCGTCCGCCGAAGGCTCACGGAAGAGGCTGAGAGGCTTGGAGCGGAGGAGATGCACAGACGTCTTGCCGAGACAGACCCGGAGACGGCGGAATCTGTCCCAACCCAGAATATTGTCAGAGTCATACGGGCTCTTGAGGTTTACGAGCTGACCGGTATGAGGTTCAGCGACTATAAACGGGCAAATAAGGGCAGTGACTCGGACTATAATGTCTGCATGATAGGTCTTGGCTTCAGGGACAGAGAAAAGCTGTACGACAGGATAAACAGACGGGTCACGGTCATGGCGGAAAACGGCATGACAGAGGAGTGCAGAGCCGTCTATGAAAGCGGGGGACTGGGTACTGCCTGTCAGGCTATAGGCTACAAGGAGCTGATCCCGTTTTTCGAAGGTAAGGCAGAATTAGAGGATTGTCTGGACAAAATACGTCAGAGCTCACGCCGGTATGCCAAGCGGCAGCTAACATGGTTTCGTCGTGATGACCGGATTTGTTGGATTTATGTGGACGAATTGTGTAATTTGTATGAAATTATAAAAAACTGCAAAAAAATAGTAGCCAAATCAAAAATTTTATGATATAATAAAATTAAGCATTTATACGCATAGACAAACGAACAGATGTGTCCTGTAAGGAAAGGATGATAAAATGAACAAAAATATGAACCTCCAGGACGTTTTTCTCAATCAGGCGAGGAAGGATAAGATTCCCGCTACATTTATCCTTACAAACGGTTTTCAGTTCAAGGGCGTAGTTAAGGGCTTTGACAGCTATGTTGTCATACTTGAGTGCGACGGCAAGCAGGAGCTTGTATTCAAACACGCTATCTCAACTATAATACCGGCAAAACCCGTGTCCATTCTGGATTCGGAGCAGTAACATAATATGAATACTATCACTGTAAAGATCCTTGTGTTTTTCCTTTCACTGTTCATTCTTATCACTGTGTTCAGTCAGATAAGCATGCAGTTAAAAGAAAGCTATGTTACGGAAGCCGCAGTTTTATATTCATCTGCGGAAAAGGTCTCGTTTCAGGGTGTATATATCAGGAACGAAACAGTAATGCGGGGCAGTGTAAACGGTGTGTTAAGTTATCCAAATGCTGACGGAAGCAAGATCGCCAACGGTTCGGTGGTGGCATATGTTTACAGCAGTGAGGATGATATCTACATCAATAACCGCATTGAAGAGCTTAAGGAACAGGTAAAGCTTCTTGAAAGCGCTCAGAATCCGGGTACTACCGCGGCTGCTGAGCCGGAGTTCATTTCTCCGTTTATAGATCAGGAATATCAGACCATCGCTTTTCTTA
The DNA here is from genome assembly GCA_022508825.1 of Oscillospiraceae bacterium. GTDB lineage: Bacteria > Bacillota > Clostridia > Oscillospirales > Ruminococcaceae > RGIG8773. The sequence goes on along the minus strand of JAFLUI010000009.1, from coordinate 15,361 downwards.
TTGCAGAGAATGATCTGGACTCTCTTGCGGAGGAAAGAAAGCAGTTCCAGACGCTGATGAATATCTACCGTATCATAATAAATGAGGAAACTGATTTTAACGATGCTATCGACAGCCTCAACAGTCAGATATACCAGCTTGAAGCAAAACAAAAGGAGCCCACAAAAATAATCACAGCAGAAAGTACAGGCTACTTCATAAGCTATACGGACGGATATGAAGATAAGCTTTCACTGGATACGGCTGAAGATCTAACGGTGGATAGGGTCAAGGAGATCATAAGCAATTCAGAGATAAGCAGGGCAGGAAGCTATATAGGCAAGATGGTTGACGGATATGAATGGAAAATGGCCGGGATAATTGATCCGATGTCCGCTGATTTTCGGGTAGGGAACAGCATTACAGTAAAGTTTGCGTCAACTCCCGATACAGTTACAGCGGTGATAGACGATCTTATAGAGTCGGATGACCCCCACGAAAGTGTGATAATCCTCTCCTGTGATGAGCTTACATATAACCTTGTTCAGCGCAGAGTTGAGCGTGTGGAGCTCATACTTAATGACTATGAGGGGATAAGAGTTCCGAGAAAGGCTATCCGTTTCAATAAGGACAACGAAAAGGGCGTTTACATTCTTCTAGGACAGAGAATCGCATTCAAGAAAATAAATCCTGTCTTTGAGTGTGACGAATACATACTTTCACAGATAACCTCGGACACAAGCTACATAAGCGTGTATGACGATATTATCACCGAAGGCGATATTTCCGATGACCTTTATGTTGAGGAGACTGCATCCGAGTCTCCGGACGAGGATGATGAGGCGGTGCCCGCTGTGAAGGAGACCGGCAAAAAGGATGACGCTCAGGATAAGGACGAGACTCAGGATAAAGACGATGCTCCGGAGAAGACGAAACCTGAAAAAGGATCTGATGATGATATTTTTGAAGACTGATCCGGCAAAAAGGAGAGAGGCGTGTGGATAAGGATATTTCCGAAAGCCTTAAAATAATACGGTATAACGTTGAAGAGGCAAAGGCTAAGTACAGAAAGCCTGAGGATATCGTCAGGATCATGGCTGTTACAAAGACCGTTCCTTATGGACGTGTAAATGAAGCCGTAAAAGAGGGAATAACGCTTCTCGGAGAGAACAGAGTACAGGAGTATCTTGAAAAAAAGGACTTCTACGACAAAAATGCTGAGATAAATTTTATCGGACACCTGCAGTCCAACAAGATCAAGTATATCATAGACAGTGTGACAATGATACATTCCGTTGACAGTGAGAAGCTTGCGTCTGAAATAGACAGGCTGGCGGCAAAGGCAGGCAGACAAATGGATATCCTGCTTGAGATCAACATCGGGGGAGAGGACAGCAAAAGCGGAGTCTCTCCGGAAGCTGCAGAGGAGCTTCTTTATAAGACAATGGAAATGAAAAACATAAAAGTAAGGGGTCTTATGACGATACCGCCCATAGGCGAGTCGGAAAAGGCTTTTGACAGAATGAGGATGCTTTTTGATGATCTTAAGGCAAAGGATCCTGATATGGATACTCTGTCAATGGGTATGTCAGCCGATTACGCCCTTGGGGTGAAATACGGTTCAAATATAGTAAGAATAGGCTCGGGTATTTTCGGATCCAGAAAATAACCGGTATTGAAAGAGAGGAAGATAAAGATGAGTTTTATCGACAACATAAAGGAGATCCTCGGCATGGATCCTGAGGAGGAAAACGAAATCGACACTATTGGAATTGATGACGATTACGAAAATGAGGATCTGTCCAAAAGAAATAAGGTAGTGAACATCCATGCCACTGCCCAGCTTCAGGTTATCCTTGTAAAGCCTGAGGTATTTCAGGATACCAAGCAGATCGCAGATCATCTTAATTCCAAGAAAACTGTAGTTCTTAATCTTGAGTCCACTACACCTGATGTAACAAGAAGAATTATTGACTTCTTAGGCGGTGTTGCTTACGCAAATGGCGGTAATGTAAAGCCTGTTGCAAACAATACATTCATCATCACTCCTTATAATGTGGGATTTGTAGGAGATGACCTTGTAGGTGAGCTTGAAAATAACGGTGTGTTCCTCTGATAAATGAGCAGGCTGAACAGTTATTACGATAAGCTTTCTCAGGAGGACAGACTGTTAGTCTCGCATTTTCTTGATATGATAGAGATATGCGGGAAAAGCTATACACCGAAGTTTTCGGCGTTCCTTGATGAGCGTCAGATCATTCTTGCGGAGTCGTTTATGAACGAGCAGGGCTGTAAGGAGTACAAGCTTTACGGCGGTTATGAGGGCGCTTCAAGAAAAATGCTGGGGGTATTTCCGGAATATTGGGAGTACAAAGAAGATCAGTGGGAGGATTTTCCCGTTTCTGCTCTCAGGTTCAAATTCAGGGAGGCAGACAAGCTTTCCCACAGAGATTTTTTAGGCTCGTTTATGTCTAAGCAGATAAAAAGGAATATGCTTGGCGACATAATCGTAGGAAACGGTGCAGCTGCTGTTATCGTACATGATACGGTAAAGCCTGTTCTTATGTCGGAAATAAGCAAGATAGGCTCGGTTGGAGTTTCGGTATCTGAGGGGGATATTTCCGACCTGCATCCTGAGCAGTCCTTTACTGAAAAAAACGGGACAGTTTCTTCTCTGAGACTTGACGGAGTGGTATCATTAGCTGCGGGAGTAAGCCGTGAAAAATCAGCCTCGCTTATTAAGGGAGGCTATGTCACTGTTATGTATGAGACTATACAGAGTGTGTCTCATCAGCTTTCCCGGGGGGATATTTTTTCTATAAGAGGATACGGCAAATTCATACTTTCTTCGGTGAATGGCAGGACAAAAAAAGATAGAATACACATTACAATAAAAAAATATAATTGAAATATAATTTATAATTAATGAGGTGAAGGCTATGTTAAGCGTTAAGGATATCAACAATAAGCGTTTTGAACAGGCAAAAACCGGTTACAGGACCGATGAAGTAGATGACTTCCTTCGCGAGGTAGCAAGCGAAATCGCTCGTTATCAGAGAGAGAAGGAAGAGGACGAAAAGAAAATAGCTGTTCTTGTTGAAAGCGTCAGAGAATATAAAAAGGATGAGGAAGCGCTCAAGGATGCGCTTATCGGCGCTCAGAGACAGGGCAGAGCAGTTATAAGCGAAGCACAGGCAAAGGCGGAGGAAATTCTTGCCGAGGCAAGAAACAAGGCAAGCGAGATCATAGGCACTACAAAGGTTCAGAAAGAAAAGGAAAAGCGTCATCTTGTAAAAATGCAGCAGGAGGTATCCGATTTCAAAGCTAACCTTCTTAATATGTATAAGCAGCATCTGGAGCAGATCACAGCTATTCCGGATTACGATGATTTTGAAGAGGAAGAGGAGGCTCCTGCAGCAGCGGCAGCCCCTGTACAGCAGCCTGCTCCGGAACCCGAGCCAGAACCTGAGCCTCAGCCGGCTCCACAGCAGGAGGAGCGCAAGGATATGGAGGCAACAAGGGTAATTGACAATCCATACAGACAGCATCAGGATAATAAATCTTCATTCCCGTTCGGGGATACTACTGCAGCAGTTGGTGCTGCAAAATCTGAAAGCAAGTTCGGAGATCTGAAATTCGGACAAAATAAATAAGAGCATAAATAAAAAATCCAAGGAGAGAGTTTAACAATGGCGCAGGATTATAATTCAACACTTAATCTTCCCGAAACCGAATTTTCAATGAGAGGAAACCTTACGCAGAAGGAGCCTGCAATGCTGGAGCATTGGGGCAGCGACAGAACATATTATGCAATGGTAGAAAAAAATAAGGACAGACCCCTTTATGTTCTGCATGACGGACCTCCATACGCAAATGGCGATATCCATATGGGTACCGCCCTTAATAAGGTTCTGAAGGATATTATAGTCCGCAGTAAAAATATGAGCGGTTACTGCTCACCTTATATTCCCGGATGGGATACACACGGTCTTCCTATCGAGCTTAAGGCTCTTAAGGCAATTGGCGTTGAAAACGGCGCGATACCTCCCGTTGAGCTCAGAAAGCACTGTCGGGAATATGCTATGGGTCAGGTAGAAAACCAGAGCAAGCAGTTCCGGAGACTTGGTGTATGGGGAGATTTCGATAACCCCTATCTTACACTGCGTCCTGCTTTTGAGGCACGTCAGGTGGAGATCTTCGGAGATATGTACAGCAAGGGATATATCTATAAGGGTCTTAAGCCTGTATATTGGTGCCCCGACTGTCAGACTGCTCTTGCTGAGGCTGAGATCGAATATGAAAACGATCCCTGCCATTCTATTTATGTAAAATTCAAGGTCACAGACGATAAAGGAAAGCTTTCCGCACTTGGTCTTGATCTTGACAAAACGTTTTTCGTTATCTGGACAACCACAACATGGACACTCCCCGGAAACCTTGCTATATGTCTGGGTCCTGATTATGAGTACACTGTTGTTCAGGCAAACGGCGAAAATTATATCATGGCAATGGAGCTTGTAAAGTCAACAATGGCTGCTGCAAAGATAGAGGACTACACTACAACTGGTTCTTTCAGAGGCAGCGATCTTGAATATATTATGACAAAGCATCCTATCATGGACAGAGGTTCCATGATAATCATTGGTGACCATGTTACTCTGGAAAGCGGTACAGGCTGTGTTCATACCGCTCCCGGATTTGGTGTGGATGACTTTGAGGTCTGCAAGAAATATCCTGAGATCGGAATCGTTGTTCCGGTAGATTCAAAGGGTGTACAGACTGCAGAGGCAGGAAAGTACGCAGGACTTTCTACAGAAGCATCCAATAAAGTCATTGCACAGGACTTAGAAGACTGCGGAGCGCTTTTTGCGCTGGAAAAGATCGTCCACCAGTATCCGCACTGCTGGAGATGTAAAAATCCTGTCCTTTTCAGAGCAACAGAGCAGTGGTTCTGCTCGGTAAAGGATTTCAAGGATACAGCCATCAAGGCTATTGACGAGGTTCAGTGGATCCCTGAGTGGGGTCACGACAGAATCAAGGGCATGGTAAATGACAGAAGCGACTGGTGTATTTCCCGTCAGCGTACATGGGGCGTGCCTATCCCTGTGGTATACTGCAAGGACTGCGGCAAGCCGGTGGTTACGGACGGCACTATAAAGGCTATTTCCGATATGTTCAGAAATGAGAGTGCTGATAACTGGTATATCAAAGACCCCAAGGATTTCCTGCCTGCCGATACAAAATGTGAGTGCGGCTGCACAGAGTTTATAAAGGAAAAGGATATTTTCGATGTATGGTTCGACAGCGGCGTTACCCACAAGGCAGTTATGGAGGAGCAGGGATACGAAACTCCCGTTGACCTCTATCTTGAAGGCGCAGACCAGTACAGAGGCTGGTTCCAGTCCTCACTGCTCACATCCGCTGCTACAAAGGGCAGGGCTCCTTATAAGGCTGTCTGCACTCACGGGTGGGTAGTTGACGGCGAGGGCAAGGCAATGCACAAGTCTCTTGGCAACGGAATTGACCCCAGCGAGATCACCGACCAGTACGGTGCGGATATCCTCCGTCTCTGGACTGCTTCTTCCGATTATCATTCGGATATCAGGATCTCCAAAGAGATACTGAAACAGCTCTCCGACACCTATAAGAAGATAAGGAATACTGCAAGATTTATTCTGGGAAACCTCTGCAATAAGGATGGATTTGACCCTAATAAAGACTGTGTATCTGTAAACGAGCTTCATGAGATAGACAAGTGGGCTCTTATCAAGTTAAATGCCTTGATCGACAAGGCAATGGCAGCTTATGCAGCTTTTGATTTCCATATCGTGGTAAGCAGTATCCACAATTTCTGCATAACCGATATGTCCAATTTCTATCTTGATATAATCAAGGACAGGCTCTACTGCACAGGAGAGAAGTCCGTTGACAGGCGTGCAGCCCAGACTGCTATGTATACAATTCTCAGCGCTGTATCAAGACTTCTTGCTCCTATCCTTTGCTTTACAGCGGAGGAGATATGGAAATATATCCCTCATACTGCTGCTGATGATGCAAGAAGCATTTTCATGAACCAGATGCCTGAGAAGGTTGATGTTTCTGTGGATGAAAGCTTCACTGAAAAATGGGATACTATTTATAAGCTTCGCTCTGACGTTACAAAGGCTCTTGAAGTCAAGCGCCGCGATAAGTTCATCGGTGCGCCTCTTGAAGCTAAGATCATTATCCATGCAGGAGACTTCTGCGAGAAGTTTGCAGGCTACGGGGATACTCTGAAAGAGGTATTTATCGTGTCCGCAGTGGATGTTTCCGCTGACGGCAAGGGCGAGTTCGGAAGCGAGAGCTTTGAAGGTGTAACATATGATGTTGAAAAGGCTTCCGGAGGAAAATGTGAGCGCTGCTGGTCATACTCCGAAACAGTGGGAGACTGCGCAGAGCATCCTACTCTCTGTGAACGCTGTGCAAAGGAAATCAAGTAAACATTATGGTAATTTTCCTTATAATTTTAGGGATAATACTGGTAACAGCCGATCAGGTCATAAAGCTGTGGATGGTGGGAAATCTTATGCCCGTTGGGACTATGGACTTCATACGTTTTGGTGATCTGGAAATACTTGGACTGAGATATGCTGAAAATACGGGGGCTGCTTTCAGCAGCTTCCGGGGAGCGAAATGGTTCCTTATAGTTTTTGTGTCGGTAATGCTGATAGGACTGCTTATATTTACCATAAAATATAAGTATAAGCGTCCCTTTTTCCTCATAAGCTCGGTCATGATAATATCGGGAGGGCTTGGAAATCTCATCGACAGAGTAAGACAGGGCTATGTAGTGGACTATCTTGATGTAAAGCTCTTTAACTTTGCAGTGTTTAATTTTGCAGATATCTGCGTAGTCTTAGGCGCGGCGTTTATGCTGATATGGCTTTTCTTTATTGAGCCTAAGCTTGTAAAGGAAGAATCAGATGGACAGACTTGAGTATGTAGTCAAGGACGATATCTGTCAAGGCGCACGCCTTGACAAGTGGATCTGTGACAATGATGCTGATATATCACGTTCGGCTTTGCAAAAGCTTCTTAAAGAGGGAAAGGTCACTGTAAACGGCAAGACCGAGCAGAAAAGCTACAAGGTCAGGGAGGGCGACATTGTTGTAGTCGAGCTTCCGGAGCCTACAGAGCTGGACGCTGTTCCCGAGGATATCCCGATCGACATCGTATATCAGGACGAGCATCTGCTTGTTGTAAATAAACCGAAAGGCATGGTAGTTCACCCTGCGGCAGGAAATTATACAGGCACGCTGGTGAACGCTCTGCTTTTTCACTGTAAGGGACAGCTATCCTCCATAAACGGAGTGATACGTCCGGGAATCGTCCACCGTATCGACAAAAATACAAGCGGTCTCCTTATTGTTGCAAAAAACGATAACGCACATGTCAAGCTTGCAGAGCAGATAAAGGAGCACACATTTACCCGTGAGTATCAGGCGGTTGTCTGCGGACGGTTCAAAGAGCCCACAGGCACCATCGACGCTCCTATCGGCAGACATCATACAGACCGGAAGAAAATGTGCGTCACCGATAAAAATTCCAAGCCTGCACGGACGGAATACACTGTTTTAGAGGAGTATGACGGTTACAGCTATGTCAGGCTTAAGCTTTTTACCGGCAGGACACATCAGATACGTGTCCATATGTCCTATATCGGACACCCTGTTTTCGGAGATGATGTGTACGGCAAGCCCTCAAAATACTGTGAAGGACAGTGTCTCCACGCCAAAAAGATAGGCTTTATCCACCCTGCAGACGGGGAATATTATGAATTTGACAGCGAGCTGCCGGAGTATTTCAAAAATGTTCTGGATAGGCTTTCAGGCGGCAGAGCAGGCGGGCATTAACTTCTGGCAGGATTTTTATCCGGCTGATTTAGTATATCTTCAAATAAAGGATGTTGTTTATGTCCGATTTTTCAAATATTGTTTTTATAAGCGATCTGGACGGAACGCTCCTTCCTGACAGCAAGGTACCCCTTGAAAAGGACATGGAAGCGATCGAGCGCTTCAAAAACGGCGGGGGTATCTTTACAATTGCAACAGGACGCATAATTCAGGCTGCGGATCAGTTTTTTGACGTCCTGAAGCCTAACGCCCCTGTGATTCTTAATAACGGCTCACTTATCTATGACACAGAGACGGGGGAAAGGCTTTATAACTGCACTCTTGATAAGGCGGCAAAGGATTACACCATCGCCCTTATGGAGCGTTTCCCTGAAATGGGTGTGGAGATAAATCTTCCGGACAGGATATACGCTGTCCGTCTTAACGACTGGGAGCGGAAGCATCTTGAACTGACCCATATCCCATACACGGAAGCGGGTATAGATGATATCCCTGCGGAGGGCTGGTGCAAGGTTCTTTACTCAATAGCTCATGAAAGACTGAACGAAGTCGAAAGCTATGCGGCTTCAATGGGGTGGGACAAAGCGAATTTTGTTATATCCGGGGATTTCCTTTTTGAATGTCTGCCAAAGGACACTGCAAAGGGTATCGCCATGAAGGAGCTTGTAAAAATAAAAAACTGGGACAGCTTTACGATCGCAGCTGCAGGGGATTATAATAATGACCTTGAAATGATAGAGTATGCCGACATCGGATTTGCTCCGCGGAATGCTCAGGAGGTGGTCAAAAACGCTGCCGATCATGTCACTGCTGCAGACTGCAATGAGGGTTTCATCGCAGAAGCCATAGACCACATCGAGAAAATGTTATGTAAAGTGAAGTAAGCTTTCACTTCAACTATAGAAAGGAATGGTTAAACATGGACGCTTCCATAAAGAAAAAGCTTGAAATTACTGCCTGCAAGGTCAGAATGGGAGTAATAGAGGGCGTTTACAATGCAAAATCAGGACATCCGGGAGGCTCTCTCTCAATAAGCGATGTGCTGACATACCTCTATTTTGCAAAGCTGAACGTTGACCCCAAGAATCCTAAAATGGCTGAAAGAGACAGGGTTGTCCTTTCAAAGGGACACTGCGCTCCTGCGCTTTACTCTGTTCTTGCACAGAGGGGATTTTTCGCTGAGGACGAGCTGAAAAAGCTCCGTCATATCGGAGCAATGCTTCAGGGACACCCTGATATGAAGGGTACTCCCGGCGTTGATATGAGCACCGGCTCACTTGGACAGGGAATATCCGCTGCCTGCGGTATGGCTCTTGGCGGAAAGCTGTCCTCCGCGCCTTACAAGGTGTATGCTATCCTGGGAGACGGCGAGATCGAGGAAGGTCAGGTATGGGAGGCTGCAATGTTTGCGGCTCACAATCAGCTTGACAATCTTGTTGCGGTCGTTGACAACAACGGACTCCAGATCGACGGCAAGATCACCGAGGTATGCTCTCCCATGCCTATTACCGACAAGTTTGAAGCTTTCGGCTGGCACGTTATTACAATGGACGCTCATGATTTTGACGATATCGAGCGCGCATTTGACGAGGCTGAGAAGATAAATGGAAAGCCTGTCGCTATAATCCAGACCAGCACAAAGGGCAAGGGTGTGTCCTTTATGGAAGGTCAGGTTGGATGGCATGGTTCTGCACCCAATGCAGAGCAGTACGAACAGGCTATGAGTGAGCTCAAAGCAAGCTTAGAGAAACTGGAGGGCTAAGAAGATGGCAGATGTAATTAAAAAGGCTACAAGAGAAAGCTATGGAGAGGCTCTTGCTGAGCTTGCAGATAAATATGAGGATCTTGTCGTTCTTGACGCTGACCTTGCAGCAGCTACAAAGACGGGTATTTTCAAGAAAAAGTGTCCCGAAAGATTTATTGACTGCGGCATCGCAGAGGCAAATATGATGGGTGTTGCTGCAGGACTTGCCACAACAGGCAAAAAGGTTTTCGCAAGCTCATTTGCAATGTTTGCAGCGGGCAGAGCTTACGAGATCGTCCGCAATTCAATAGGCTATCCCCATATTAATGTAAAGATAGGCGCTACTCATGCGGGTATTTCTGTAGGCGAGGACGGTGCTACTCACCAGTGTAACGAGGACATCGCTCTTATGAGGACTATCCCCGGAATGACCATCATCAATCCTGCCGATGATGTAGAGGCAAAGGCTGCTGTTGAAGCGGCGCTCAATATTGACGGTCCCGTTTATATGCGCTTCGGACGTCTTGCAGTGCCTGTTTTCAATGACAAGGACACCTACAAATTTGAAGTAGGCAAGGGCATACAGCTTAAGGACGGTAAGGATGCGACCATCGTTGCTACCGGTCTTATGGTAAACGAAGCCCGCATGGCTGCTGAGAAGCTTGAAGCGGAGGGTATTTCCGTAAGAGTTATAAACATCCACACTATTAAGCCTCTTGACAAGGATATCATATGCAAGGCGGCTAAGGAAACAGGTGTTATCGTAACTGCTGAGGAGCACAGCGTTATAGGCGGACTTGGCTCTGCTGTTGCGGAAGCTGTAACAGAGTGCTGTCCTGTTCCTGTTGTAAAGGTCGGCGTAAACGACGTTTTCGGACACTCGGGACCTGCTGTTGACCTTCTTAAGGAATTTGGTCTGTCCGCAGAAAATATTGCTGAAAAGGTAAAGTATGCGATTACTTTAAAGAAGTAAGTACAGAATAAATACAGGCGGGTATCACGGCGCTTTCCGCTGATACCCGCTTATTTAATTGTGGTTATCAAGGAGATATTTGATATGGAGCAGTCGGTCATCGACAGAGTAAACAGTCTCAGGAGCGAAATTGAACAGCATAACTATAACTACTATGTCATGGACAATCCTACAGTTGACGATCATACTTACGATATGCTTATGCAGGAGCTGAAAACTCTTGAAGAAACCTACCCTGAGCTTGCTGATAAAAACTCTCCTACCCAACGGGTAGGAGGGGAAGCATTAAATGTGTTTGAAAAGGTAGAGCATAGGGTACAGATGGGAAGCCTGCAGGACGTTTTTTCCTTTGACCAGGTAGAAGCATTTACTCTGCGGTGTCAGGAGGCTTCCGCTGCTCCTGTATATGTGGTAGAGCCTAAAATAGACGGTCTTTCCGTGTCGCTGGAATACGAAAACGGAGAGCTTGTGCGAGGCTCCACAAGAGGGGACGGCTTCATCGGTGAGGACGTTACCGCCAATCTAAAAACAATAAAGTCTATCCCGCTGAAACTGAAAAATGCCCCTGCCTTTCTGGAAGTCCGGGGAGAGGTCTATATGCCCCGTGAAACTTTTCTGAAGCTTGTGGAAAAACAGGAGGACAATGACGAAACTCCCTTTAAAAATCCCAGAAATGCAGCGGCGGGGTCACTGAGACAAAAAAATCCTAAGATCGCTGCAGAAAGAGGTCTGGATATTTTTGTTTTCAACATCCAGCAGATAGAGGGTGCGGAGATCACCTCTCACAAGCAGTCTCTGGATTATCTGAAAGATCTTGGATTCAAGGTCATTTATGAGTACACTCAGGTGAAAAGCTATGATGAGATAAAGTCGCAAATTGAGCATATAGGGGAGATGAGAAGCTCATACTCCTTTGATATAGACGGTGTAGTCATAAAAATAGACGATTTTGCACTCCGTGAGCGAATGGGAGCGACATCTAAAGTCCCGAAATGGGCGGTGGCATACAAATTTCCTCCCGAGGAGAAGGAGACTACGCTCCTTGACATTGAGGTAAACGTGGGAAGAACAGGAGCTATAACTCCCACTGCTGTCTTTGAGCCTGTTCTTCTTGCGGGAACAAGCGTCAGCAGAGCAGTCCTCCACAATCAGGAGTTTATAACCGAAAAGGACATTCGCATCGGGGACAGGATAGTTGTCAGAAAAGCAGGGGATATAATTCCCGAGGTGTTAAAATCAGTTTCCCATGAGGAAAATTCCGTTCCCTACAAGCTTCCGGAGTATTGTCCTGTCTGCGGACATAAGGCAGTCAGATACGCCGATGAGGCTGTAGTACGTTGTCCTAATGTGGACTGTCCCGCTCAGCTCAGAAGGAATATCATTCACTTTGCAAGCAAGGGAGCTATGAACATTGACGGTCTTGGAGAGGCTGTTGTTACCGCTCTCCTTGACAATAAGCTGATCTCAGGAGTTGCTGACCTGTACCGTCTTAAAGCGGAGCAGCTTGAAAATATGGAGCGTTTTGGAAAGAAATCCGCTAAGAATCTTATAAATGCTATCGAAGCGTCAAAGGAAAATTCCCTTGAACGGGTCATTTTCGCTCTCGGTATACGTAATATCGGTCAGAACGGGGCGAAGCTGCTCTGTAACCGTTTCGGAAGCATTGAAGCAATTATGGAGGCTTCTGCTGAGGATATCGCCGCAATAGACGGTTTTGGTGACATCATGGCAGAAAGCGTTGTGTCCGCATTCCATGACAAGCACTTTGCTGATGTGGTGGCAGAGCTTAAGAATCTTGGCGTGAAGATGGAGTACGAAAAGCAGGACAGCGGGGACAACCGTTTTGAGGGCAAGACCTTTGTCCTGACGGGTACTCTTTCCACTATGACAAGAGACGAGGCAAAGGAGATCATTGTTCGTTTTGGAGGCAAGGCGGCAGGTTCAGTGTCCAAAAAGACCAGCTATGTGGTAGCAGGAGAGGAAGCAGGCAGCAAGCTTACAAAGGCGCAGGACTTGGGAATAACCATTCTCAGTGAGCAGGAATTTCTTGATATGGTAAAATAACTGTCATAAAAATTTCTGAATTGTATTGACATAGTATATGATGTATAGTATAATAAAAGTATACTATGTGAAAGGCGCTTTTCTTTATGATCTTTGAGGGTTTTTCAACTGAAAATAAAAAGCTTGTTCAGACTGTAACAACAGCGGCAGATACGCTGTCAAAAGATATTTTTGAAACTCACGCTGAAAGGCTTTCTTCAAGGGGAGGGCATTTCACTGAAAATGAGCTTATACCTGTTTATTTTACAGCGCTTCTTGGGGAACCTGCAGACGATGACCGTCGCGCCCAGTATAAAAATATGCTCTATGAAATGCGGGAAAACCTGATAAAATCTCCGAAGCTGCTCATTTATATTGAATATGAGTTAAAGTCTCCTACTGAAGATGAGCTTTCAGCATTTGACGGTATAGACATATCTGACGACCAGACCATGTTAAATTCTCTTTGTGAGATGATAAATATCGAGGGGGACGAGATACGCACAAAGCTTGCAAGAGAAGCTCTGCCGCTTTTTGTGGGAAGCCTGAAAGGCGAGGCTATGCTGCAAATGGCACGGGAGCTTATAGTCTGGCTTGACCGCTGCACAAATTCAGATGCGTACCGTGCAAATCATGCAGAGATCCCTTTGCTGATGTATTACGGAAATATCGCTCCGGGAGTGATACAGTTTCTGCATTTTATGTCCAGGATAGGCTTTGACGTGCTCTATATCTGCGGAAATCTCTCAATGCTGACAACACTCAAAAGAAATAATCTGGAAGGACGTATGCAGATATTCGAGCTGGAGCGTTCCGTTCAGGTGGCGCCGTATCCCGATAAGCCTGTGAAAGCCAAGATAGCAACGGTGGCATATAACGCTTCAAGAGAGCTTAACAATATACTGTACAGCAATGACACTCTTTTCAGGGACTTTCAGTTTTCGGATATGCAGTCTGTGACGCTGAAAACCACATATGACGAGATAGATATCCTCTGGCACCAGCCCTCCAAGTACAGGACAGGGTTTGCAGTGCAGGAAACAAGCGTGACGGTCCCCAATATTTTCGCCAAGATAAGCGGTGTAAAGGACGGCAACCTTAATGCCTACTGGGACAGCGTCAAATGGAAGCTCTCTCCCAATACGAGGATAATATACAAGTCCCCAAGCTATAAAAAGTATGTGGATTCCTATCTTGACGTATATAAGCAGTATTGTGACGGCGGCAGGATACTCACAGATAAGCTGAAAAATTCGCCTCATAACAGGTACGGATTCCTTTCCGACAGCCTGCAGCTTCTTATCTTTAATAAAATGCAGGAGGCGGCGGACAGCGGATTCCTTAAGCTTGACCCGTCCGAGCTGCTTCCCATGATACTATATGTGGGAACAAATCTGGACAGGGAGATATTAAAGCTTCTCCAGAAGTACGACTTCACAAAGGATATACCCAAGCTTATAATTATTGACGTCATCGAGGATACATTCAGCAAGGTAGAGTGCATACAGCTTGTACTGTGCAGTCTCCTTGGATTTGACATACTGATCTACACGCCTACAGGATATAAGAATATCGAAGCTTTTTTAAGCGAGGCGGCATTTGAAACTCATGTTATGAACGAGTTCAAATACAATGTTCATATACCAAAGTTCAAAATTCCCGATTCGATCCCTGAGCCGCAAAGCGGGGGATTGTTCGGAAAATTATTTAAGAAAGGAAGGTAATGAAAATGGCATTGCAATTCACACCCTCATCTGAGGCAGACGTACAGGCACAGCAGGTTACAACAGAGGAGGCTGCAGCTCTGAATATTCAGGTGGCTGAGCCGCAGCAGTTCTCAATTGTTCAAAAGACCGAGGAGCTTAAGCAGGAGCTGGTCAAAAATGAAGAGGTCGACAAGCTGGTAAGTACCATCAATATCAATGATGTCAATTCTATAGCCAAGTTCGGAAACGATGTTGCTATGGAGATATCAAAGGCTTCCGACCAGGTCCTTAACTCAATGAATATGCAGCAGATAAACGACTCGGGCGAGCTGCTCCAGCATCTTTCTGCTGTTATGGCTCAGTTTGATGCCAAGGAGCTTGCTGATGACGGCAAAAAGGGTCTTTTTGCTAACCTGAAAAAGCAGGTCGACAAGCTTCTTGCAAAATATCATACAATGGGCGAGGACGTTGACAAGATCTACGTTCAGCTCCGTCAGTATGAGACAGAGATCGAATCTTCCAATGTAAAGCTTGAAACAATGTTCAACGCAAATATCCAGTATTACAAGGATCTGATCCTGTACATCATGGCAGGAGAACAGGCTTGTGTGGAGCTTGACCAGTATATTGCAGATTACCGCAAAAAGCTTGAAGAGGAGCCTGATTCAGGCGCTGTTGCAATGGATCTCCAGACTCTTGAGCAGACAAGACAGGTCTTTGAGCAGAGGGTAATGGATCTTAAGATCGCAGAAAACGTTGCTATGCAGACGGTGCCCATGCTGAAAGCAATGCAGTTTTCAAACCTCAATCTTATAAGAAAGATAAATTCTGCATTTATCATCACAATGCCGGTGTTCAAGCAGGCGCTTGCACAGGCGGTAATGCTCAAGCGTCAGAGGGTACAGGCTGAGGCTATGCAGGCTCTGGACGAAAAGACCAATGAGCTGCTTATTAAAAATGCTCAGAATACCGTTGCTCAGACAAAGCTTACTACACAGCTTGCTTCCGGAAGCTCCATTAAGGT
>JAFLUI010000089.1 GCA_022508825.1 Oscillospiraceae bacterium | reverse complement strand
AGCATGCGGCTGTTAACCGCAGGGTCGTTGGTTCGAGTCCAACTTGGGGAGCCATAAAAAGCGTTCAGCCGCTTACCGGTCGAGGTGCGAACTTACCGGAAGCGTTAGCTGAACGCCTTGTTTATTTTAACACAGTTTTGTCGGTTTGTCAAGCTTTTTGTCAAATAAATTTTATAAAAATAAGTCAGGTCTACATGAGCGAGGCAAGCGCTGCTGCCATTTCTTCTTCCGGTGTTGCTTCACGGTTTTCGGCGCTGCTCATAAGCGCATTTGCCTGCTGCAGCAGCTGCTCCGCTGCTTTGACCGATGCTTCGTCCACATCCATGCCATTGCTTTCTCCTGCTTCGCACTCCTGAAGATCTGCCCGTATCTTCGCTATGACTGCCTGCACCTGAGAGCGTGTTTTTGCCGCAGCCAGCATACGCGCCAGCTTTCCCGCATTTATGCCGACCTTACCGCTGCTTCCGGACTGATCTCCCGACTTTTCCTCCTGCTCAGTCTGAGCTTCCTCTGCTTTTGTCTGCCCGGTCAAAGCTTCCTGCTCCTCTGCAGGCTCTGATGATACTTCTGCATCCGGATGCATTTCCGCAAGTTCGTCAACACCCGAATATTCAAATCTGTCCACTGTCGATTTTTTTATTTCGACAGGGCTTTTTTCTTTTTTAGAAACAAGATCATTACGTTCCGTCATAAACTTGCTCGGATCGCTGTTGTTTAATTTTGGGATATTCATATTAATTCCTCCTTAGCTGATGAAACGGCAGTATTTGATATTAAATCATATATAATATCGCTCTGCAGGTGTCTGTGTTCTATTATCTGCTCCAGAAGTCTGCGCTTTAATGCATTTTCTTCGGCGATACGGTCATATTCAGCCTGCTTTTTCTCTCTTGCTTTGCGGGCATCTGCAAATTCCGATGACGAGACTGAAAATCCTTCGCCCGTTACGCAGGACTGACTTATCTCTCCGTTTTCATCAAAGATCATAAGAAATCCCTGATTGGCTCCCGCGCTGTAATGTCTTGCGATAAAGCTGTCGATACGGTTCATTACCTGTTTGGCAAGCTCCGGATCGTTCTTCATTTTTTCTTCCAGTTCGGGAGGTATAACTACGGCAGTCTTTCCTAATGTAGCACTTATTTTTTTCTGGATCTCCGGATTGGACATGGGAGGCTCTGCCCCGTCAGGCTGCCAGTCAAGGGCAGACTCATCCGCAGGCTCGGAAAAGAATTTATCGCGGGGATAATCATTACGTCCCCACCAGTCATCACTGATCCTTGAAGTATCCATCACATTGAAATATACCCCGCGATACTTTGACCTCAGCATTTCCTCAAAGCTTACATTTTCCGTCTGCTCCGCCGCCTTTGCAGCAATGGCATCCAGAAATCCGGTCTTGTCCGCCGCCCCTGCCGACCTGATCTTTTTATACAGATCGGAAGCATAAACTCCGCCGACCATGCCTGTTATTCCGAAATTCATTGCAATTGCTCCTTTCGCCTTTTAACTGTTTCTGCTTATATTATCGTCATTCTGACAGCAAAAGTAAATAGTTATGGCGTGAATTACTGCATTTCGGGTGTGAAATACCTTTCATACATCATAACGGTAAGACAGAATTTTTTTCTGTCCCCTGACTCCTGTATGGAAATGTCAATGTCCCCCATATATTTTTTTGCGCACCGTCGGATATTTTCAATGCCAAGTCCGTGGAGCTGCCTGTCCTTCTTGCTGCTGACCGGCAATCCTGTTTCATTGTCAATAACAAGATCGCCGATAAAGTTATTTTCAACCTCAATAAAAAAAAGATTCCCTTTCATGTAGGAGCGGAGCCTTATATTTTTTTCTCCCGGAGTCTGACTGCTTGCCTCGATGGCATTTTCCAGAGCGTTGTTCAGGACGATGCCAATGTCGTAGACGTCTATCTGCTGCCTGTCCGGATAGGTAAAGTCCGCGTCAAAGGATATACCGCGCTTTTCCGCTTCCTGCTTTTTCTGGTGGATGATAACGTCCGTGATGGGATTTCCCGTTCTGTAGGAAAGATCCAGTCTGTCCACCGTTTCTTCCATTTTTCCTATGTAGCCGTCCAGCTCCGTCCTGTCACTTCCGGAGGTTCTTTTTACTAACGCCGATATGCTTTCCAGATGGTTTCTCATGTCATGCCTGAGACCTCTCATATCCGCATAAATATCCTGAATTTCTTCTATCTGACGGTGCATCTGCACCATCTGATTTTCCAGCGTGACCCGCTTTCTTTCCTCTTCATTGCACTGCACCAGCTTCTGAAACAGCATGACGGAGGAAACATTGACTCCCAGCAGCAAAAAACAGATAAGAGGCACCCAGAATTTTGCCGCAGGCACTCTTTCGTATATTGCCGTGGCGATGTCGTTTTCCACAGATATTATCAGCATTTTAAGAGTAATGGAGATACACAGCGCCGCTGCGCTTGGCAGCATCAGAAAAGCATATTCATGAGTCTTGAGCGGATAGTCCTTCCTGACAAATTTCCTGCTTATCAGTGAGAGATATGCTATCATCAGAACAGCATATACCGAGACAAATATAAGCCATGTGACTCCCCTTATAATGAAATTCCATGCCTCCGCTTCTTTCATAGTGGTTATGCTGTTGGACAAAGCGGATATCAGAAGATTTTTGATCATCCAGTATTGAATGTCGTTCAAAGCTACTATGATATATTTGATTATTTCCCTTCCGGCAATAAAACTGACCGTTACAAAAAGCTGCTTCAACAGGTCTTTTTTGTATAACAGCATCTGCAGAGCCAGGATGACAATTATGTCCGCAGCTGCTTTCAGAATGTCGTTGAATGGATATGCACCGCTGAGAAATCCCATTGCGGTACACTGGAAAATCAGATACAGACCTGTCCACAGGAACAGAGAAATTTTCCCGGGGTACCTCTCCTTTAAAAATTTCCGGATGTAGATACCGCCCGCTATGCTGTTTACAAGATATATGGAAACAGGCTGCAGGGTCTCATACATTGACTATCCCCCCGTCCTTTGCATATTTCATATACTGTCTGACAAAGTCGGTGTATTTTTTCTGTGCAAGAATCAGCTTGTCTCCGCTTGCCACACGGATAGTGTCAATGTTATATGAGGTTATCATCTCCATGTTTACAAGGTAACATCTGTGACAGCGGTAAAAGCCGCTGCCTGTCATTTTCTCCAGCTCGTCCATTTTGCCGTAGATCTCCAATGTGCCGTTTTGGGTATGTATAATGACCTTTTTATTTGCACTCTCTATATAATAAATGTCCCTGATATAGACCTTCTGCTGTACTCCCGAATTTTTTATCAGGATGTATCTTTCTAAGCGCTCAGAGGATGTTTTTGCTTCTGTCAGAGCCCGTTCAAAAACGGAGCGGAATTTTTCCTCACTGACAGGCTTTAAAAGATAATGGAACGCAGACACATCAAATGCGTCCTGCATATACCTTTCGTATCCTGTAATAAAGATAATGATGCTCTTGGGACTGCTCCTTTCCTCCTGAGACTGTCTGATGCGCTTTGCAGTGTCCATTCCCGATAACGTTTTCATTTCCACATCAAGAAAATATATGTCAAAGCGATCCTGAGAATCCAGCATTTCCTCGCCGGAAGAAAAGGACACGATCTCTGCACCCTGCAGCTGTTCATTTATCAGCAAGATGATATGCTCTCTTGCTGCGCTGTCATCATCACAGACTGCTATTTTCATTATGCTTCACGACCTTTCTTTTTAACGGGATCGGACATATGCCTGTCAGGCATAGACTGCTATGCAAAATAAGCACTTGCAGTTTATATGATCTTATGGTATAATATTCAAATAAAGAGACCCTGTCCCGGGTCAGTTTTTAGATAACGCAAATCTAACGGAGGAACAGTATTTATGAAAAAGCTTGGTTTTGGTTTAATGCGTATGCCCACACTGGATAAAACAAACCCCGCCGATGTTGATATCGAGCAGGTAAAGAAAATGGTGGATCTTTTTATCGAAAAGGGATTTACCTATTTTGACACGGCTCTGATGTACAACGGCTCTGCAAGCGAGGCTGTGGCAAAGACTGTCCTTGTTGACCGCTATCCCAGAGACAAATTTACTCTTGCAACAAAGCTCCATGCGGGATTTTTTGATTCTCTCGAGGACAGGGACAATGTGTTTGACGGTCAGCTTAAAAAGACGGGGGCAGGGTATTTTGACTACTACCTTATCCACGGAATTGAGGGCGGTATGCTTGAAAAGTATGAGAAGTTCGACTGCTTTAACTGGCTCCTTGACAAAAAGGCTCAGGGACTTGTAAAGCACCCGGGATTTTCCTTCCATGACAAGCCGGAGATTCTTGACGGGATACTCACAAAGCACCCTGAAATGGAGTTCGTTCAGCTCCAGATAAACTATCTGGACTGGGAGAGCGAATGGGTGCAGGCACGTGCCTGCTATGAGGTTGCAGTGAAGCATAACAAGCCCGTTATCGTAATGGAGCCTGTCAAGGGCGGAACTCTTGCCCGTGTCCCGGAAGAAGCCGAAAAGTTATTCAAAGACTATGCTTCCGGTATGTCCGTGCCAAGCTGGGCGATACGCTTTGCTGCGTCCCTTGACAATGTAATGTTGGTGCTTTCGGGAATGTCCAGCATCGAACAGATGGAGGACAATCTCAGCTATATGGATGACTTCAAGCCTCTTACAGAGGATGAAAAGAAGATGTGCTTCAAGGCTGCGGACATTATCAACAGTCAGATAGCGATTTCCTGCACAGGCTGCTCATATTGTACGGAGGGGTGTCCTCAGAAAATTGCTATCCCCCAGTATTTTTCACTTTACAACGAGGATATGCGTGAGCATCTGGAGGAGAAGGGATGGACTGTCAATTTCAGCAATTACGGTACCTTATCAAGTAAATTCGGAAAGGCAAAGGACTGCATAGAGTGCGGTCAGTGCGAGGGTGTATGTCCTCAGCATCTGCCGATCATAGAAAACCTCAAGACTGTTTCTGCACACTATGACCACTGATTACTGAAATTTATTCGGCAGTTTTCTTCTTTTTCAGCAGCGCAAGCATGAGCATTCCGATTATCGAGCCTGCTGCAAGAGAAAGCAGGTACATTGCCCAGTTTCCCGCTACTGCAAATACGAAGATACCGCCGTGAGGAGCCATCAGGGTACAGTCGAACGCCATTGAAAGTCCGCCTGCCGCGGCTGCTCCCACAAAGCATGAGGGGATGACCCGGAGGGGGTCGGAGGCTGCGTAGGGGATAGCTCCCTCTGTAACAAAGCTGAGACCCATAATAAGGTTTACGGCTCCGTTTTTGCGCTCCTCCTCTGTCCATCTGTTTTTGAAGAAGATAGTCGAAAGCGCAATAGCGATAGGAGGTATCATGCCCCCCAGCATCACCGATGCCATCATATTGTAGTTTCCTGCAGTGACGCCTGCAGCAGCAAATACATAGGCTGCCTTGTTAAGGGGACCTCCCATGTCAATGGACATCATTCCGCCAAGGAGACATCCCAGAACTATTTTGCTGCTGCCTCCCATAGAGTTCAGGAAGCCTGAAACTGCAGTGTTTATCACACCCATTACCGGGTTTACAGCGCACATTATCACCGCTATGATGCCAAGACCTGCAAGAGGATAGATAAGTACGGGCTTGATGCCGTCAAGAGCTTTGGGTATATGTTCGCAGAGCTTCTGTATGCCAATCATAATGTATCCGCCCACAAATCCTGCAAGCAGTGCGCCTAAAAATCCCGAGGGCACATCTCCTGCAATGCTTGCAAAGGTGGAGCCTGTAGATGCAAGATAGCCTCCTATGAGTCCGACCAAAAATCCGGGACGGTCTGCAATGCTCTTGCCTATGTATGCTCCGAGAACGGGTATCATAAAGTCAAAGGAAAATCCGCCTATGGTCTTGAAAAATGCGGAAACGGCGGTATGAGTGCCGAAATCTGCATCCTGGGGCATACCTGCGATGGTGTCGATGAGGAATGAAAAGGCGATGAAAAGTCCTCCCGCAACTGTGAAGGGGAGCATATTCGTAACGCCGTTCATAAGGTGCTCGTATATCTTTTTGCCGAAGCTTTCTTTCCCGTCCGTGGTCTCTTTCTCACTGACCGGGTCTTTTTCCGGCATATCTGCTGTACTCATAGGAATACCTCCTGTAAAATTTTAATGCTGCCAACCTGCTTTGTACGGTGCTGTCACGGTCAGAGCTGCTCAAGGAGCCGGAAGATCTCTTCCTTTTGGGCAAGACCGTCCGAGAAAGCTGTTGCTCCTCCTGCGGCTGTGCCAAGCTTAAGGGCATATTCAAAATCTCCCTGCTCCGAGCCTGCAATAAAGCCTGCTACCATTGAATCTCCCGCACCGACGGAGTTTTTCACCGTGCCCTTGCACACTCCGCAGATGTGGGTCTTTCCGTTTTCGTCAAGGAGCAGTGCGCCGTCTCCTGCCATTGAGACAAGAACGTTCCGGGCGCCCATGTCTTTGAGCTTTCCGGCGTATTCTGCGATCTCCTCTGCGGTTTTCAGAGTCACGCCGAACATCTCCCCAAGCTCATGGTTATTGGGCTTGACAAGGAATGGCTTGTATTTCAGTACGTTCAGGAGCAGGTCTTTTGTGGCGTCTACCACGGCTCTGATATTCTTTCCCGACAGACGCTCCAGAATTTTTTCGTAAATATCAGAGGGCATACTTGATGGTATGCTTCCTGCAAGGACGATGGTGTCGCCGTCTGTGAGCCTGTCCAGCTTGGAAAAAAGCTCGCTTAACGCCCTGTCATCAATATCGGGTCCCTGACCGTTAAGCTCGGTCTCATCGCCCGACTTTATCTTCACATTGATGCGGGAGAAGCCGTTTTCAAGATGAACAAAATCTGTTTCGATGCCCTTTTCCCTGACTCCCTTTTCAATAGCCTCGCCCGTGAAGCCTGCTGTAAATCCAAGGGCTCGGGACTTTATCCCAAGCTCGCTCAGCACCAGCGAAACATTGATGCCCTTTCCTCCGAAATATATTTTCTCGTCCTTTGCGCGGTTCACGCCGCCCACCGTTATTTCGTCGGTGCGGACAACGTAATCTATGGCAGGATTGAACGTTACCGTATATACCATTATAAGACCTCCTGTCCTGATGTTTATTGTAGCACATGATCTTCCGAAATGCAATAGTTTTGGATTTATTCTTTTAATGGCAGGCAGAAGCGGGACGATTACTTTCCTTTTATTTCTATCCTGTCAAGGATGCCCTGTACACTGACATTCCGATGCGTAAGATACATCCGGGCAACGTCCTGAATGAAAACCTCGTCTGCGCCGGTTTTTTTGTGTATCACATCTGTCGTGCAGCCCTTGTCGGTCAGCTTCATGATCCTTTTGACAAGCGCATGGATATCTTTGTCGGACGTTTCGGATACTTTAAAGGCGGGGCTGTTCAGTTCCGCCGTTTTTGCATGACCGTAATATATCTTTTGGGGCTTTAGCTTCAAAAGCTTTTCCCAGCTTTCGGCTGTCTGGGTGCCCTTATGCATTTCCAGCTCGTACAGAGGGGGAAGGTCTCCCACCAGCAGTGACTTTTCCCTGTCAAGCCACAGAGAGATGCTGTCGCCGCTGTGTCCGGGAGTATGGATGATCTCTCCGGAGATGCCGATCTCCTTAAGGAACTTTCGGCTTTGCTCCATGGAAACGGTCTTTATCTTCCGGTCGTCTATGGGTACGAAATCTGTGCGCTTTTCTTTTTCAAAAATATAGTCTGAGCTGTGGACGAAAGCGGTCTGGACGTCCATAACGGCTATTACAGCTCCCGCATCGGCTATTTCCTGAGCTATCCCCATGTGGTCGGGGTGAAAATGGGATATAAGCAGATATTTTATATCCTGCAGATGCAGCTTCTTCTCGCCAAGAGCTCTGCAGAACGCTCCGAAGGTGCCTGCCCAGCCTGTGTCGAACAGCAGGTCCCCGTGCTTTCCGTGTATAAGATATGTATTTGTGTTTGAGTATTTTATTTCCGAGATCATTCTATTTTTTGCCTCCGGATATGCTTTTTGACGGCTCAGCCGTTGTAATCGTAAAACAGTTTATCAAACAGCTTATCAAGCTCACGCTTGTCTCCGACCGCTGCCTTTATAAATGCGCCTGCATTTTGAAACAGCATTTTAAGATACAGCCAGTCGCCCATGTCATCGTATTTTCTGGTTGAATTGATAAGTACATTTTTGCGGAGGACGGTATATTTCTTTCCCTGACTTTTGCCGTAAGCTTTCAGAGCTTTAGCGGTAGCGGCGTCCTCCATTGCTTTTTTCTCTGTAAAACCGCCGACAGCCTGAAAGGTCGATCTCTCAGCCCAGAAGATGCCGCAGTAAAGACCTGTGATGCCAAAAGCCAGCTCACAAAGAAACTCGTTGCAGTATAACGGAAAGGAGTACCGTTCAAAGCGTATTGGTGCTCCGCCGCCGATATATTTGCCGGTGCTCAGAAGACAGGCTATCTCTTTAAGGGTACCTCTTGTCATGCGGTTATCGCAGTCGATGGTCACGATGACCTCTCCCTTTGATGCAAAAATGCCTGCGTTTCTGACCTTTGCTATGCACCTGTCCTCATTCATTATCACATCTGCACCGTGCTTTTTCGCTATCTCTGCAGTCCTGTCCGTGCAGCGGTTGCAGACCACGATGATCTGTACAGAGCCGCCGTAATATTCTGCTGCCGCCTTTACAGAGCGGATGCATCTTTCCACATATTTTTCTTCATTATGAGCAGGTATCACTACTGTAAAAGTATATTTATGAAGCTTCATGACAACACCCCTTTTATATTCATTACTTGGATTTTACCACATATCCGCTGAAAAAACAATAGCTTTCGGATAATTTGTCTGCCTATTGAAAAGCGTGACGATCTATGGTATAATGACTGTGATAAACTTTTGGAGCTGATACGTATGAGAAAACGCATATTTGAAATAATCCAGATAGGTCAGCGGGGAGACCTGCCAAGCAAGGCGTTCGATTTCTTTATCGCCGCCAACATCACCCTCAATCTGCTGGCGATGTTCCTTGAGACATTTGAGGAGTTAGCGGCGCTGAATCCGCTGTTTACGGTCGTAGAGACGGTCACGGTGATACTTTTCTGCATAGAATATGCCCTGCGCATATGGACTGCCGACCTGCTGTATCCCGGGGTCGGCAGGGGACGTGCAGTGGTAAAATTCCTGTTCTCCTACGACGGCATAGTGGATCTGCTGACAATACTTCCGTTTTTCTTCCTCTCGGGATTTATCGTATTCCGTATGCTGCGGGTGGCAAGGATATTCCACCTTTTCAGACTCAACGCCAGGTACGATTCATTCAACATAATCATGAAGGTACTGTCAGAGAAAAAGAATCAGATACTTTCATCGCTGTTTATCATACTTGTGCTGATGATGGCTTCGGGAGTGGGGATGTACAACGCCGAGCACAGTGTCCAGCCGGAGGTGTTCAGCAACGCTTTTTCAGGCATATGGTGGAGCGTTTCCACACTTCTGACGGTCGGATACGGGGACATCTACCCCATCACTGTCATAGGCAGGATAATGGCGATAATCACCGCATTTCTTGGCGTGGGAGCGGTGGCGATACCTACCGGTATCATCAGCGCCGGTTTTGTTGAGCAGTATTCAAGAGATCAGAACGCAGACCGGAGCTTTGACGACATCAAAAGTATAGGGGAGATATACGCAAGCAAAGAAAACGGCATGGCAGGTCTTACCGTTCAGGAGATACAGCAGAGATACGATATGAAAATAATCGTTCTCCTGCGGGGTGAACTGACTTTGATAGCCTCGGACACACTGACCGTTATGGCGGACGACATACTGATAGTCAACAGCGGAAATCTTATAAAATAAACTGAGCCCCCGAAGAATTTTTCGGGGGCTTAACTGTTTTATTTTACGGCAGGCTCGGATTTTAACTGCTTTTTATTTTCATACATACGGCTGTCTGCCAGGCGCTCCGCTGCTTCAGGATCCTGACCGCTGCTGCAGTCGTATTCCGCCATGCCGTGGGCAATGACCAGCGGTACAGGCGGTTTTTCTTTTCTGTTGTAGGTCTTCTGCAGCTCCAGGAATTTTTTCAGATCGTCTGTATAGTCGGTACGGCAGTTTTCTCCGTCCAGTATCACGAAAAATTCGTCTCCGCCCACACGGAAGCAGTGTCCGTGTGTTCCGAAGCTTTTGCGGATCACATCTGCGGCTGCAATGATGTGACGGTCACCCTCGGCGTGACCGTAGGTGTCGTTGACCGTTTTCAGAAAATTTACGTCAAAATGTATGAACAGGTATACTCCTGTATTTTTGTTCATAAGCAGCTTTTCATAAGCCACAAAAGCGGTGCGGCTGGATATACCGGTGAGCGGGTCCTCCATAGCAAGACGGTGCATGACCTCAGCCTCCCGGCTTTTGAGTCTGACCTCAACAAGCTGACGGAACTCGTATATCGTAAGGATACCGACAAAAAGTATCAGTCCCACACGGGTAAAGTGTGAGAAGTCGGAGGAGTGACCGTTATAGTAACGCACCATATCCGCCAGTCCGGAGCAGGAAATGATGGCAAGAGCGCTTATCAGGTATGTGCACTGGGAACGGTCTATACGGTTTTCTTTGACCGCATTGATTATCAGGTGTGAGATTATCAGCATTCCTGCAAGTATCATGATGTGGGAAATTATCAGCACATCGGAATAATCAAACCATCCCAGGAGGACTCCTGCCGCCTGAAAGAAGAAATTAAGGATACACAGCAGTATACAGAAGTTTAACACCTTATGGCTGAGGTTTTTGGTGAAGGAAGCCACAAAAGCCATAACGGGTATCGGCAGCAGACATATGACCACATAATCTATGATGCGCAGAGCGGTCGGGTTTTCTGCAATGATGTGAAGTATCCTGGTATGGGAATTTGTCCATAAGCTGAGAAGCATTGTGATAAC
Organism: Oscillospiraceae bacterium; assembly: GCA_022508825.1. Lineage (GTDB taxonomy): Bacteria > Bacillota > Clostridia > Oscillospirales > Ruminococcaceae > RGIG8773. The sequence goes on along the minus strand of JAFLUI010000089.1, from coordinate 765 downwards.
GCCGAGATGAATGGTCTCCGACATATCCGTATGCAGTATGTTTTCGACCACTCCGAAAAGAAAAAGGACAACTCCGAAGCCGAAAATAAGAAGGCAGATCACGAAGCCGCCGGCATTGTCCGATACCAGCCCCGAAATATGATCCCCGGCGTCACCAAGGACGATATCCTCAAAGCCTGTCCACTTATTGCTGTAGATGACCGTTCCTGTGAGCGTGACGGTTTCTTCCTCCGTGCCCGAGGGAAGCGGGACGGTATGTATATGCTCCCCGTAGGTCTTTCCGTAAAAGCCGCTGACAGCAGGGTGAAAATCATATATCAGACGATCCCCTGCATAAACTGAGAATACCGCATTGCGGCTTATAAAGCACAGACTTTCACCATTATTATGTGACAAATCAAGGGTACGGTAAAATGTGAACTCAGTGCCGGGAGCGCCGTCAATTCCGGAAACGGGTACTTCTCTGCCGGATGCGTCTGACCACCCGTCTGCGCAGTCTTTTGCACCATCTGAAATGGTACTGCCCACTGTGTCCATATGGGCAGTAAATATCAGCGCAAGAAGCAGGAGCAGAAATGCCCCGATGAAAAAGGAAATTATTTTATGTAATTTATTATACATCTTTTATTAATGCCTTCTTTCTTAAATAAAATATTAACACAGATACCCCGGATTGTCAAGCTATTAAGAAAGACATTATTAATTTTTTCTGTAAGTTTGTCAATCATATTGGACAGTATGTAATAAGTTTTTCGATAGGCGAAA
>JAFLUI010000088.1 GCA_022508825.1 Oscillospiraceae bacterium | reverse complement strand
TAATGTGGCGGTTTCTACTGCAATTGCCGATGGCAGAACAAAAAAGGCTGCGTAACGTGCAGCCTTTCTATACCACCTATAAAATACTTCTTTACTGCTATCGGAGTTTTCTATGCTTGCGAATAATACCTTCCCCCTTAATCTGAGGACAGATTACCTATCATACAAAGCATATTAAGCTGCTCCTTTTCTTCCAACTCAAAACGTAATACCTGCGTTAATGTTAATTCGGATAAACCGAGAGCCGCTGCTAAATCTTTGAGTGGGACGTTGTTGGATTTAAGTTCAGTAAAGATTATTTCGTTTGCGATATGCACACCTCCTTTGCGTGTATTTATGTTCCGAACATATTTTCGATTGAGCTCGTTTACAGTATACAACATCACATTGACAAAAGTCAATAGATGTGATACTATATCTCTATTAACTATCTACTTCACATCTATTTTTGATATAAGTCGATTTTTTATATGTCTGACTTCTATTTTTTAAGGATTTTTCAAAGGCAAATTTTATGGCAAGGAGAAATGAAACTATGATTGGATTTGACGCATATTTTTACGAATGTAAATTTTTTATTAACAGTAAAAAAGGGTTTACATTGGGGGAGATACTTACAAAATACCTCTCAAAAGACTTTAAAAGTCTTAACGACACCTTGCGTAAGTGCAGACAGTACGTAGTGGATTTGCATTATCCGGAAGATAAAGCAGAGGTTAGGGTGAGTAATAATTTCTTTCAAGGAGCAATCACATTCTATTGCACGTTAGACGATATGATTTGTTCCTTACCACCATACAGCTCAATGGATTTAAGAAAAAATCGTCTTTATGATTTACTGAATGAATATTTTTGGCTTTGGCAACCAGAGGAAGATGAGAACGGCAATGAGCTTGATTATGTAGAACGTTTTGATACAGATACACCTCTCTGTGATCACGACAGGGCAGATTTAATTGATGGTATTCTGGAATTTAACGAAAAGCTGAAAGCATTTGCTATGGAGTATGCTGTTTTCATTGAGGATTTATTGAGAGTAAAAAAGGTATATGAGCCATTCCTTGAAAAGCTCCATAGTCAAAGCAGATACCTTGATAATTCCGAAACAGCAAAGGTAGTTGAGGAATTCATGACTGGTACAAAATCCAGGCTTGAAACCTTTGAAAAGCTGAAACCGTCCGGAAATATGCAGCTTACATATACCGTTCTGGATCAAAAGAAAAGCCCCATATTGTGCGAGACTTATCACTTCGACACAATAGGAGCATTTCTGTATATTGAACTGTTTAAGGGCTTGGAGCAGCACTATCTCCCTAAGAAATGTGGTTACTGCGGACGGTATTTCCTATTAGAAGCAGGGATATATTCCGATTACTGTACTCGCCCCGTTAAAAATACCGACAAGACCTGTCGTGATCTGGGACACCGGAAAAAATATGCGGATAAGGTAAAGAATAACCCTGTTTGGCTGACTTATTCCAGAGCCTACAAGCAGCATTATGCACGTTATCTCAAAAAGAAAATGTCACAGGCTGAGTTTCAGAAGTGGGCTGACTATGCTCTCGAACTTCGTCAGCAAGCTCTTGATGGGACGCTGGATTTGGAAGAATATCAGAAAATTATTAGAGAATAATTTTTACCGAACCTTTTCCCCAAACTGCACACTTAATATTATAGAAGCTATAAATAATTACTGTATTTTATACTGAAAGCGTGGTGAAATAATGGATCAAATAACTGAACAGCTTGTTGAGGAAACCTATATGTTCTGCTATAAGCGGCTGAATAATACTACCGATGCCGAAGATCTGGCGCAGGATATTTTGTATGAAGCTTTGAAGGTACTCCGGAACGGCAGGGAGATACACAGCTTTAACAGCTATTACTGGAAGCTTGCTCACAACCGTTATGCTGCACTAATAAATCGGCGGAGCAAGCTTCCCACGACGGTTTCTCTTGAATCCTCCGAAGTGATCCGCCAGAATGATTTTGACACTATGCTTGATGATATGGTTTCCGAAGAAACGGCAAAGGATATTCATTTTATTGTTTCAAGACTTTCACGCCTGCATCGGGAGGTGCTTATTGAATATTATCTGAAAGGAAATAAAATAGAGGATATCTCCAAAAATCTGAATGTTCCCGTGGGAACAATAAAACGCAGACTTTTTGATGCCAAGCACACTGTTAAGGAAAGGATAAACGCCATGCCTAAGATATCGTTTCTGTCTTACGCTCCAAGTACAATTGAAATATGGCACAAGGGCAGACTGGATTTTCCCCCTCTTGCAAATGATCTGCTGACGAAACAGATCGTTGTCTGCTGTGCAAATGAAGGCAAAACTGTGGCACAGCTTTCAGAGGAATTGTCCGTTGCGCCGGTTTATATTGAGGATAAAATTTCCCAGCTTATTTCTGCTGATCTTGTGAAGGAGTCAATAAAGGACAGATATCTGACCGATTTTATTATCGTACACAAGAACTCGGTGATCCAGATGCTTGAGGAGCTTGACAAGCTATGGGAAGTTGTAGGAGATTTCATGGGTAAGAAGATCAATGAGCTTTGGGAGAAAATCTGTGACATTGACTTTTACGGAATACAGTTCGGCAAAGAATATCTTAACTGGATATTGTTTTATCTTGCCTCCGGAAGCTTCGGCAGAAAGCTTGTCCAAAAATGGCAGACCACCGATAATTTTAAATCCTACGGAGGATATTCAAAACCCTTCCGTATTATGGGACAGGTAACATACGCCGATGAAAAGCCTTACGATTATGAGCCTCGCAGCGTTTACTGGGGAAGCCGCCACAGTCATATTGAAACGGTGAACTGCGGAAAATTTGTATATGTCAATGCCTATAGTGCAAAGCCATTTGATCTGGACAGAGGCTATTTTATTGACGGATTTAACATTCCGCTTATTATGAAACTGACCGCTGATCCTTATCCTGTTCTGAATTCCAAGGAGGAAGAACAGCTTGCGTTTTTTGCAGAAAAGGGTATTGTCGAAAAAACAGACAAGGGATTTATGCCACGGCTTATGATAATATCATCTTCAAAGGAAAAGCAGCTGCAAGACTTATTTGACGAGGAATTTGCGGATATTGCCGCTCACTATGCTGAAACTGCTCCTCAGATCATAGGCAAATATCTTCTTAGTGAAATACGGGGCGATCTGTTGGAACATTATTATAATTATCTTGCCGGAATATTTCTTGAACCTACAACACATATGTTATGGTGTGGAATCCATAGCGGTCAGATGGAAATTCCCGATGATTATTTAAAAAGCGCTGCGGGTCTATTTATTGTCACTGAGTACGAAAAGGAATGGTATAATGAAAAAGGACAGGGAAATATCACTTAAACAAGCGATAAATAACAACATCTACGCTTTCAGGCTGTTAGCTTCCGTATCTAAGACGAGAGCTTTTCATCTGATAATGACCTCGGCACTGTATTATTTTGACTGGATATTTTATTCCGCCGTGTTTATGAGATTTGTCTTACAGGCAATTGAGCAGCAAAAAAGCTTTAACGAAATTCTTTACTTTATTGCCCTTGTAAGTCTGATTTTTATTGCGGTCACTCTCTACCAGATCTACGTTGCCAATGTCAGTGATCCTGTCACCAATATAAAAATTTATCATAGGTTGTACTCAAAAATTTATAAGAAGGCGGAATCCGTTGAGCTGTCCTGTTATGAAAATGCAGACTTTTATAATAAATACACTATGGCAATAGATAAGGCTGATACGAGGATAATTGAGACTGTCGAAAATATCGCCAGAATAGTGATGAGCTTTGCTGCGCTTATCTGGGCGACTTCAATTATGTTTTCCATTGACTCCTTTTTAGTATTTTTTATTCTGTTCCCTATTGCGGGAAATTTTATCTTTGGAAATATGATGAATAAGCTTTACTATAGCAGATACATTGACAGCGTTCTGTATCAGCGAAGGACGGAATATGTAAACCGTGTAATGTATCTTTCCGATTTTGCAAAGGAAATTCGTCTTACCGATGTATTCAGCATTATCCACCGTGATTATAACGACGCGGTAAAGGGTATCGAAAAGGTTACCGACAAATATTCACGCAGGGGGACTGTTCTGTCATTTTTGCAGACCTATTTTACATACACCCTGATTTTTGAGGGGGTACTTCTGTATGGAAGCTATAAGGCTATTTATAATCAGTCCATGCCCTTTGCGGATTTAGCAATCCTCACAAGCGTTATGTCTATGGTAAGCTGGGCTCTTATCGGATTTACCGAAAGCATTATGAAAACCATAGAGAACGGTATTTTTGTACAGAATCTCCGCAGCTTTCTTGAATATGAAAATAAAATTACTGACTGCGATGATCCATTGCCGATTCCCCAAAAAATTGAAAGTATTGAATTCCGAAATGTTAAGTTCGGATACAAAAAAAATAAGCCTATCCTGAATGGATTATCTTTTAAAATCAACGGAGGCTCTCGGGCAGCTCTTGTAGGAATAAACGGTGCAGGAAAAACCACTATTATAAAGTTAATTTTAAGACTGTACGACGTGGAGGATGGTGAAATTCTTGTCAACGGCGTAAACATCAAAAAATACAAGCTTTCAGAATACCGCAGATTGTTTTCCTGTGCATTTCAGGATTTCAAAATATTCGCTGACAGTGTTTCCGGCAATATTTCTATGGGGAGAGATATTTCCGATAATGAAATAAGCGATGCTATTTTACGGGCAGGCGCGAAATCCGATGTGGACGCTCTTGCCAATGGAAAGGACACTGTTATTTCCCGCGAGTTTGACGATAAGGGCACAATTCTTTCGGGAGGTCAGCAGCAGAAAATTGCAGCGGCTCGTGCGTTTTCAAAGAGGTCGCCGGTTAAGATTTTTGATGAGCCGTCCTCTGCTCTTGATCCTATTGCTGAATACAATATGTTTCAAAGCATATTAAAAGAATCGGCAGGATATACGACGTTTTTTATTTCCCACAGGTTATCCTCTGCAAGATCTGCGGATATAATTTATATGCTGGAAAACGGTCAGATCATAGAGAGCGGAACACATTTCGACCTGATAAAAAAAGACGGCAAATATGCAGAGATGTACAATGCACAGGCAAAGAACTATCTTGCGGATTCGGATTACAATGAATATTCAAAGCTTATCAAAAGAGGTGTCGAGACTTGAAAAAACAAAACATCTCCTTTACAGAGGTTTTAAAAAATAACATATACATACTAAAAATCTGTTTTAAGGAATGTCCATGGCACATAGCATATTTTATTCTGATGAACATTGTAAGTGAAATTGTAATGTTCTTTGAGTGGGTGTTCGGAATAAAATATGTGCTTGAATCTGTGGAATATAATTATCCCTTAAGCAGACCCATTACATTTTTATGTATAATGCTGGCTGTACATACGGTCAACGCTCTTTTAAGCGGATTCTGCTGGCACAATATATGGCAGAAGGCTCAGCCGAGGATGCAGAAAGCTATAAAGACCATACTTTATGAAAAGGCTCGCACTCTTGATCTGGAGTGCTATGACAACCCTCAGTATTACGACAAATATGTGCTGACCATCAATGAAGCAAATAATTTAATTAACCGGGCAACGCAATTGCTTCAAAGAATAATAACATCCGTTGTCAATATCGTGCTTTACGGCGGATTCTATCTGTATGAGGATAAGATCTCCGTATTATTTGTTATATCTTCATTTGCACTGACATATATTTTTTCAATACTTCTGAACAAGGTGGATTTCAGCAGGAGAATGGACTGCAATCCAATAGAACGGAGAAGGGAATACATCCACAGGGTACATTATCTTGCAGATTATGCAAAGGAGCTGCGGCTCAATCCCGAATACACGGATGTCCTGAACAGAAGCTTTTCAGATGCCAACAACGAGCTTGAAGCGATTAATAGAAAATATTCTTCTAAGAAATTCGGACTGGAATTTCTGAAAACCTATGTATCCGACGAATTTATTATTCAGGTACTGTTTCTGATCTATCTTGTTTATCGTGCGGCTGTAATGAAAGCGATATCCTACAGCGATGTGGTAGTGCTGTTCAATTCAGCCCGAAGACTGAAAAGCTCTTTGAAAAGCATTGCGGAGCTGTTCCCATATGCACAGGAAACGTCTCTCTATGTTGATAAAATGAACGAGTTTCTTGCCTATAAGCCGAACATAACAGGAGGCAATGAAAATATCCCTAATAATGAGCATACGATAAATCTTAGTGATGTGGGATTTTCTTATACCGGAGATAACTATGTCCTGAACGATATTGACCTTGAAATCAAGCCCAATGACAAAATTGCAATTGTCGGATATAACGGTGCAGGAAAAACAACACTTGTAAAGCTGCTTATGCGGCTGTATGATACTACAAAGGGTACGATTTCTCTTGACGGCAAAAATATTTCCGAATACAGACTGAGTGAATACAGAAATCTGTTCGGGACAGCTTTTCAGGATTTCAGAATATTTGCCTGCTCCCTGCGTGAAAATGTCACTCTGAGTATATCCGAAACGGACGATACCGAGATCATAAATGCGCTTGATCATGCAGGAATGAAAAGAAAACTGTCTGCCTTAAAGGATGGACTGGATACTCAGCTTACCACGGAATTTTCAGAGGATGGTGTAAATCTGTCCGGCGGCGAGGCGCAGAAAACAGTCATAGCAAGAGCATTTTATCAAAAATCACCCATTATTATTCTTGACGAGCCATCGGCAGCTCTTGATCCTATCTCGGAGTATGAGTTAAACAATTTAATCATGGAGGAAGGACAGAGCAGAACGATAATTTTTATATCTCACCGTTTATCAACAACAAGAAATGCCGATAAGATCATAATGCTTGAAAACGGTCGTATAATTGAATCCGGATCGCATTTTCAGCTACTTGAACAAAATGGAAAATATGCGGAGATGTGGGCTGCACAGGCTGGACAGTATAAGTAATAAATATGGGATAACTCGGGATTAGGTACACGATAAATGATTTTTGCTATATTTTGTCTTTACCACTTCTAAAAAAATTCGGAAATAGCGATTTTTTATGTATAAATTGTAAGCAAAAGTATACATTATACGGCGTTTTTTACATTCACTAAAAAAATAAGGGGTTTTACTAAAATTGTATGGCGAAATTTGTCGAATAATAGTAGAATAAATAAAACATATTTTATGTATCAAATTAGCATTAAATGAGAATTTAAATTATGAAATAAGTAAAACATTGCTGTTATTTTTTTGTATATATGGCACAGTTTTCTCATAAGCTTAAAGTATACTGAATAAAAAAGCCAAAACGCGGCGTAGTTTTTGTAGAAAATATGCGATGTTTTTTTGTTACATTAAGAGAATTTTTATTTATGAATTTTTTGATTATGTTATGCAGGATGTAAAGTAGGTTATATAAAAGTAAATGGCAACTTATAATATTTATAATCTATTATTTACATCATTGTATTATGCTCTATAATATTATAATACGTATATTTTTGTTCAATATGTAAATTTTTTGTTAAAAATTTTTTTTTATATTGATCTCCAGACATATGATGTAGTATAATATTATTGTCGTCATTTAACATTTTAGGAGGTTTTATTATGGAAGCAATAGAGGATTCACAGAAGATTCCTTATAAGGTAACAAATAGTTTTTACGAAATAAACAAGGATACAATGTGGTCTTGTAAAGATACTGTGAGAGGGTTACCTTATAGGCAAAATAGAGTGTCAAAATTTCAGGATGAACCGCTTTCAACAAAAAATCATAATTTTAACGAATAATTTTCAAAAAGAGTTGCCTACTATAAGGTAACTCTTTTTGATTTTTAATTTTTATATATGATATAGGAGTTTGAATAACATGGAAGTAAAATTTTACGGCATTGAATTAATAAAAAATGAAACAACTTATTCTACAAGTGGGAATCTCATGTGGGGAAATTTTGAGTATGTATCATTTAAAAATATTAAAGAGTTTACTAATGAATATGAGATTAAAAGTCGAAATTCTAACAATGTTATTTATATGTATTCGTTTAAAGATGATTTAAAAATAGATTTATGCCAAAGCGATGGATGTAATTGCTCAGAATTTAAGGATATTAAGTCGGGCAAAAAGTATAATTTTGTTGGTTTAACTTTAGTAAGCGTAGATGAACTTACAAAGAAAAATATTTTTTCCTCCTATGATATTGAATCAACATTTGGCGTAAGAACACTATGTGAATATTTAGATCAGACAAAAGAAAATCGCTTAAAAAGATTTAATAATTTAGTTTATGAGAGTTTTGGGACATTAAATGGGGATGATTTATGTTTTGTTACTCTATTCGATGACATAGGAGATTATATAGATTTTATAGAAGAATTGCACGTTCTTGAATATTCAGATATAGATAACAAAAAAACAAATTTTTTTGATGCAACATATTCTTTTGTAAGCTCGCCATATTTGTCACATAATACTGAGTTATTTAGTAAGTGCCATGGCTTTGCAGCTATTCAAATAACATATAATTTTAAACAACCTTCTGAATATATAGTTGGCACTATTTTAAACGAATTAAAAATTCTTAACGATAACAACGAAATAAATGATGATTTTAAGAATGACATACAAGTATGTACTTCTTTGGGTGAGTATGATATAGTTATCCATTTACCAATAAACAAGTTGAATACAAATTTATATTTAAATATATTGAATCCATGCAATAAGGATTTTTATATGCCAAATATAGAACAATGTCACACCAGGTTTTACAAAAAATTTCCAACAAATAATGTATATAATTGTACATCAATCGAGAGCAATTATAAATTATCTATAAATGATGATATTGATAATATTTTCAAAGATAATATATATAAAATTGAGGATGCTCTTGAGCGATATGATTCTTCAACTGTTTTAAATCTAAAACTGATATACAATACATTATCTTGTGATTTTAAAAAAACGTTATGTATAATTCAACAAAATGATATAATGTATGACGATATTAAAATGCAGTATAATTCTATTATAAACATTAGTTGTAATTTACTAAAGGATTATTCAGAAAAGACTAATCATGTTGATATTTATAATTTTGCATTAGACTTAATACATATATTTAAACAGACAGTATATCGTGTAAAACAAACAAATTTGTTTGAAAAGCTGTCTGCTCAAAGTTTATTTAGAGATGTAGCAGTATATGATAAAATGATAAGTTGTTATTATTATATTGTAAAGACTATTTTGTTGTACGTATATAAATTTGGCAATAAAAACCAATCAAGATTAACCCCATTTATCAGTTTTGAGGCTGTACCTAAAGTAACGTCTGAATTGATCCAAGTACCAATGAATCCTACAGAAAAAATATTATCTATTAGATTACCACAAGAAGCTTATTATAAAACTCATAAATATATCCCATTGTTATTTCATGAATTGGGACATTATATTAATCCCAAAAATCGAAAAATGCGTAATATGTATTTATTTGTTATAATATCAGTAGTTAGTTTACAGGAATATATTGTATGCAATGAACAAAGTATTGATAAAGATGATTTACTAAATAATTTAATAGAGAAATTTATTATCGCACTAACTACCTATCCTGATAATAGCAAGGAATATCAAAATTACTACCAAATGTTTGAAATCAACTACCCAGATATGTTTAGTAGTACTTGGGATGTTTTTTGTAATTTTTTAACTCAAATTATGAAAGAGGTTTTAACAAATAGAAAAACTAACAAAATAAGCAAGTATAATGATATTATAGACTTTATTAGAAATTTTTTTCATTTATTTACTGATGAATATTTTGGCATAGGAAATTTCAAGGCATTTGATGATTACGATAGTAAATGTAAACATTGGGAGACAACTAATGCTTACTTAAAATCAGTACTTATGGGATTACGAGAAGCATTAGCAGATACTTTTATGATGTTACAAGTAGGTATGAATTTAAGCGAATATATTGCATTAACCGTGAGTGTGCGAATAGATAGTATTGTTAATTTTGAAGATGATTCAGAATTATCTAAAATACGATTAGGTTGCATTTATATGTTTACGTTATGTGGGGATATAAACGATACTGATCATAATACATACGGCGTTGAAAAAAATTTAATGTATGACAAAATCATCAATATATGTCATAATCTATCCCAAGCTAATAATGATGTAATTTCGAAGCATCTCGAAACAATAAAACAATCAATTCAAGAATATCAAAACGCATGGTGGCCAATGTATAGATTATTTTATAAATTATTGGCTACAGTTACATTTGAAGATGTTTCTAACGGAAATAAAAGTTTTGATTCGTTTTTTACTTTGCTTCGAATGAAAAACAAATTGATACCGGACGAAAAAAATTATATTTCATGGATTAATTTTTCAATTAATCAACCGTCGTTGTTATATTTGTATGAGCAAAAAGAAGAAATAAATAATTCAGAAAGAGAACCTGAAATATGTGATTATTCAAAATTAAATGACTGCTATAAAAACTATAACAAGAGTATCAAAAAAAATACTATAATTCCTGAGATTCCCACATACACAGTGAATAATTTAGATTACTTAATTTCTGCTCTTCAAGTAGTAAATGATGTCCTTGGAGGTCATAATGATTTATGGTACAGAGGACATGCTTCAACTCAATGGGATTTAAAACCCAATTTATTTAGGAGTTTAGAAATATCAGGTAAAGATGATACTCAAAAAATAACACAATCTGTTTCAAAACTGATAAGTGAATATAATGATTTTGTAGCATCATCAGCAGAGTCAATAGAACTTACAGGAAATATACGAACTGAAGCTGATTGGTTGGCTTATATGCAACATTATTTTGTTGGAACAAATTTATTAGATTGGTCTGAGCAACCGTTAACAGCTCTATATTTTGCGTTAGAAAACTATTTTGTAAATCCATGTAAACATGACGATGCAAAATTAGGTAATTGTTCGCTTGTAAAAAAGAATTTCTATAAAGATGATATGGTTATATGGGTACTTAATCCAAATAGAATGAATGATTTGTTCTATAATAGTATAATTCCAAATCTATCTATTAAGGAGAATGCAGATGCAAATAGACGCTTTCTATTAACATATAACGAATCTGTTGTTGGTAAAAATTGTAAGGAGGGCTGTATAATAAAACATTTACCAATGGCAATAACTACTTCAAGAATAAGTAATCATATACAGGCACAAAAAGGACATTTTGTAGCATATGATATACACTATAAAGTAGATCAGGAAGTTAATTATATAAGTAATGATGATATAGTAGAAATCTACAATAATATTTCTGATCTAAAAGAGTGTCATCAAACATTTTTTAAAATCAGCAAACATCCGTATAAACCATTTTTAGCCAAAATTATAATTCCTTATCATTTAAAAGAATCAACTGCTAATTATGTAAAACAAATGGGAGTATCATTATCTACAATATATCCTGAATTAGCAAATATAGGAATTGATATATCTAAAAAATACAGTAAATAAGCCTATGGAAATAGTGATTACTTTTACCCAAATCGTAAATTTTGACATTCATTTTTTAGTATTTATCAACCGGAATTGACAACCAATCAACTTTGCTCAATATTTTATATAAAACACCGCTATACATAATCTTGTACAGCGGTGTTTTGCAGGGAGATATATGTGTTTATATACTTCAAAATTAATAAGAGTGTTTTCATATTGTTGCGGTGTCTGAATGAATGTAAACCATAAAAGGGCAGATCGTTCTTTTCGCAGAACTCCTTTAACCA
>JAFLUI010000087.1 GCA_022508825.1 Oscillospiraceae bacterium | reverse complement strand
TATCTCTCAACTATTTTTTTACCTTTTGTCCAATATCTATTGTAGCACTACAATTGATTATAAAAAATTGATTTAAACCGTCACTTGACAATAACAAAAAAATATGATATAATTTACACGCTTTCAAAACTTATAGAAAGGTTAAATATAATGATAGCTTGGTTTGCGGGGCATATGGATATAAATGGAATAATTTCTAATTTCGCTAAATAAAAGTTTTTTCCAAAATTAGTATATATTTTATTTAAAACCAACCACACCGCAAATTAAGCTATTATTATTAAACCTTTCAAGAGATTTTCACTTATAAAAATTATACAGCAATTCATGATTGATGTCAAGTACAAACTCCGGGGCGGAAACTCCGGAGTTTTTGTTATTTAAATCGCCCTCCTGCGGGGAGGGCTAAAGAGTACGACCGTTATGTGATATCTAAAGGTGGGAGGGGACAGCAGCCGCCGCGGCTGTGGAGCGGTATTGAGATTGGCAAAAACGGCTTCGGCAATGTAAAATGGTCGAGCTTCAAAGCTTCCGTATTGTGGTTTCTTTCTGTCGCTTCATCAGCAGATAGGGCACTAACATTTACGTATAAATAAACCCTTGGGGGTGGGGTCCCCAACGTGATATATAACCGTTACGAATTGGGGGTATGGGGGTTTACCCCCATTAAAAATCCGCCGTAGGCGTTCATTGAGGGGGGACGGGGGGGAGACTTCCCCCCATCCGTGACGTAGTCACACCTTATTAAACAAACTAAGGGCATATATTTTTAAGTAGTTGTGTAGTCAGTAAACTTTACGCAATGGGGGGCGTTGCGGGGGCACTCCCCCGCAGAGGGGGTAGCAGGAGACCGAAGGGCTCCAGCGTAGGGGGAGACTTCCCCCACCATAAAATCCAAAGGAAAAACCGCCGAAAAAACAAGAAGAAAGCCAGAAAAAGGAAAAAGTTTGAGATCTCAACGCATCAAAAAAATTATACTTGACAAGATATGAAAAATTTAGTAAAATGTAAAAAGGGTGTACCAATAAAACGGTAGGCGGTCAATCTTCCCTCAGAAATGGGGGTGAGCTTTATGACATGGAATGATTTTTTAACATTCTTACTTGTCATATGCAATTTCATTCAGATCTTGCAAAATAGCAAAAACAAAAAGAAATAACCGCCCTCTGCTCTAAAAGTGGCGGTTATTCTTAACTTAAACTCGAGGGGGACCGTCTAACGGGTGCACCCTTTAATATTATTATACACGCTCTTGTCGAATATGTCAAGAGCTTTTTTATTTTTTATTTGTATATTCTTCGTATAAGCATTGTGCTCCTTTATGTATTAGAAGCTCTGCAATAGATTCAAAATCTAATTTATATTTTTCTGCAATATCAAATATAACATTTTCTGTTAATTTTGAAATATTAATAGTGCCCCCAAATCCTTCATCTCTGTTACTATTTATTTCACTTAATAATTCCAAATCATCATTTGATAAAATAAAATTCATAAAAATTCAACTCCTTATCTGCATTTATTTATATTTTTGCAGTTTGTTCTTCCTGCAATATAGTCAAGACTAACACCGTAAAAATCAGCAATAATTAAAGCGTCTTTTAATTTTATACTGTGAATATTTTCTTCCCATCTTTTGTATGTTGTTGTATGATAACCAAGTTTTTTGGCAAGTTTTTCTTGTGTTAAGTCGCTATCTTCACGTAAATCTTTAATCCTATTTAATGGAATTTCCATAATCCACACCTCTTAAAAATATTTTATAATAAAATTTCAAAAATGTGTTGACATCGGCACGAAAGTGTGCTATTATTGTATTGTAGCACGAAATCGTGTTATTTTCAAAATTTAAAGAAAGGAGGACACCAGCAATGAAAGGAATATTTAAAGGATTTGCGCCAGTTGATTACATCAGCAGAAAGACAGGGGAGCCGGTAAAGGGCTGCACATTGCATTTTGATTGTAGAAGTGAAGAGGCATTTGGATATGTAGGAAAAAGTGAATATATATCTGAAAGTTCTCCGATCTACAAGCGAGCAATAGAGCCGTATCTTGATAAGTTCATGGACGAGAGCAGCGATATTTACGGGTCAGAGATACACATCGATTACAATGTGACCAAGCGTGGCAATTCAACATTCACTGATATATGCGAACTTGCATTTGTCATTGAAGAAAAGCCCGGCAAGAAAGCAGGCTGACAATGGAGGACAATGTATACGACATATCAGAATTGATTGACGAATTAAAGAACGTAGAGACGCAAATGTCAGAGATAGTATCTTTAAATTCTGATCTATCTGACAATTTTAATCAGTTTATGTTACAAAGTCTTGATAATCAGACCAATGACATAATACTTAATATGTTATCGTGTGGACTCCTCGGCATAATAATCGGCATATGTTTCGTTAATATCTTCAAAAGCAGGTGATCAAATGGAGATACTAAATAATGCTTTTACTGTTGTAGCAGTGGGCATTAGCTGCGGAGTTGTAATTTCAGTTGCGATCTTGCTTATAAAGCAGATTTTGCATATATTCGAAATATCTTCAAAGTGAGGAGGTGAAAACTTTATGTATAAAAAGAACCTTTTAACAGTGGTTAAAGACAAGGCGATCGTGACAGGTATGACAGCTGCAATGGCTGTAAATATGCTTGCTCTGAATGCTCTCGCAGAGGAAGCAGGCGGCGGAGTAGATATCTCCTCGGTAACTACTCAGATGACAACAAGTCTTACTGATCTTGTGTCTAAGGCAGCAGTTGCTTGTGCCGGAGTTGTTGGCGTTGGTCTGACAATCTTTGGTCTTAAGTGGGTAGTAACCAAGATCATGAGCTTCTTCAGAGCTATCGCTAAGTAATCCGTTTGCACAGTAGGGGATGCAAACGCTCACGGACAGGGAATTAATATTTATTCTCTGTCCTATTTCTTTAGGCGGTGAAAAAATGATAGAGTTATACAGCGGAACTCCCGGAAGCGGTAAAAGCCTGCATACAGCTCATGAAATACGCTTTCATTTAAGGCTCGGCAGGCGAGTTATATCATCATGTGATATTGATACAGATCTGTGCTTCCTTAATCCATTTCAGACATGGTATATAAATCATATTGGGAAGAAACCTAAGCGTATAAAGCATAATAAGAAAGCAGACAATTTTTTATATAAGGACATACAGGATATAACACCTGACTTTCTTTATGAATATGCTTCAAAGTATCACGAGTTTGGTAAGGAACATCAGACACTTTTGATTTTGGATGAGTGTGTAGCAATATTCAGTCCTACGGTAATATCGGGAGATATAAAGCGGTGGAATGAGTGGGACACGTTCTTCCGGAAGCATAGGCATATTGGATATGATGTTGTCCTCATACCTCAGAGCAAGAAGCTCATAGCCCGAAAGGTCTTGGAGTATTGCGAGTTTGAAACAAAGCATTATAACCGGAAGCACCAGGGCTTTCTTGGCTTTATCTTCTCCATGTTTCTTGGTTCTCTGTTTTCATGGACTAAGTATTGGAGAGGTACAAAGGATCCGCTTGAACAAGGATTTTTTACATATCGTCCTTTATACGGATTGATGTATAACAGTTATTCTATGTTTGATGAAACGCTGCAGCCATATAAGGACAAGGAGCGTAAGCGGCTCATGCAGGAGCTTGTTAATATCTTAAACGAAAGGAGGATACAACTTGAATCGGATACATATTAAAATAATATCTGTTGCTTTATCGGTCATTCTGGTTATTAAGCTTCTGACCGTCTCTGCATTTGCTGTCGTTGGTCCTGCTATAGGTGCTGGCACCGAAGCAGCCTTTTATGCTCTTATTGGTGCAATTCTTGTATCTGTTTGTGGTTATAGTTCTGCTGAGGTTTCATCTATGACTATGGAACAAAAGCAAGAAGCTTTTCGTATATTTATGTTGACTAATGACATGGCAAAGATTGTTGTAACTGATCCTATATTGGATAATCTTGATGAAATTGTTAAGTCTATTCCTCTCGGTAATAATCTTACAGTAGGCGATATTGTTTACAATTGGTTTCAATCTAATTCAGATAGTATGACTTCAAGTCCTTCTATTGATTATAAAGGCGCAGGGGCAGTATATAAATATTATAATTTTGATGGTTCATTTGTTATTTATTATGGCGAATATGGTGTTTTTAATAGTTCTCCTATAGAGGGTCAAGCTTTTGTTTTACATGGCGTATTTTTACAAGAGACATATAAATCAAATGGTGAATTTTATTGGTCACAAAATTTGAATACAAATATTAGCAGTGGCGCTTATCGTTCTGGCACTGATTTTATATATGGAGATTGGAGAGTTGGTGCAGAACAGGTTGAAACAGATGATCCTTCTGATGTTGTTATTGGTCATACAGATGACGGCAAGGACGTTACACTTGATATGCTTAATCCTGACTGTACAGCAAGAGTAGACGGCGAAGACGTTCCATTTGATGTTGATTGGGATGTCTTCCCTCCTGAAACTATCTGGGATTTAATTGATAAGCTTCTTGATGCTCTTGATGATCCAGCTGATACGGATAGCTCAGATCTTGCAGACTCTACTATAGAAGCTGCGGGCGATATTGATCTTGATATTGATGAACTCGAATCTCTTGAAGTTCCAAAAGGAATTATAACCGTATTTCCTTTTTGTATCCCTTGGGATTTTGTAACAGGTATTAAGTTGTTAAGCTCTCAGCCTATTACACCAAGATTTGAAATACCTTTCAATATCCCCGAGATTGGTTTTTTTGGTGGGCATGATTATTCTGTTGTCCTTGATTTTTCTGAGTATGATAGTTATTTTGTTATCTTCCGATGGCTGGAAACAATAATGTTTTCAATTTCTCTTTGCTTCATTAGCTTTAAGATAGTAAAGGGGGTAGGATAATGGATTTTTTTAACTTCATAAAAGATGGCTTTTCCTCATTTGTAGAAAAGCTGATTGATGTTTTGCCAAAATCTCCGATAACATATATTTCAGCTAACCCAGACATAAGGAAGATTTTGGGATATGTAAATTATTTCATTCCTATATATTCATTCATATCTATTCTTGAAGTCTGGCTTGTGGCAATATTAATATATTATGTTGTTCAGGTCATTTTGAGATGGCTCAAAGTAATTGAATAAAATTTTTGCGTGAGAAACCGGAGCGGAGCGCAGGAGAGGCTCGCGCAAAAATTATCAATTATCTCCAATTCAAATACTTATTTGTGCATTATGCTATTAAAAATGCTTTTATGCTCTCCGATCGCGCTCTGATCTCTGCATATAAATAGGCATATTGCATAAAAAAGAAAGGTTGTTAAATATGGATATTCATACTTATTATTTTGTTACTACTGTTTCTTATGATGGTGTGCATCGTAAGTCATATATGTCTGCTATCTTGGAATTGAAAGATATATTATTAATTGATAAATTTAAAAGTATATGTGATGATAGCCTTCATATTTTTGAAAGCTTGGATGATGCATTGTCTTTTATTAAAGATAATGATGATTTCTAATTTTAATTGATTTTTTTAACTTTGTTGAAAAGCCGGATATATCCGGCTTACCCCCCTCCGCTAAATAGGGGGGTACAACGTACATTTAATAAAAAGTTAGGTGATTAAAATGCATTCTGTTTTATTAAGTTCTAAAAAAATGGATTGGTGTACTCCTAAGGATCTTTTTGATAAATTAAATAAAGAGTTCGATTTTGTAATTGATGTATCTGCTACTAAAGAAACAAGTAAATGTATTTTTTATTTTGATCCTGATGTTGATGCATTGAAACAAAGTTGGAATGTTGGTGGATCCGTGTTCTGTAATCCTCCTTATGGTCGGCATATATCCGAATGGGTTTATAAAGCTTATTCTGAATCACTTATTTGTGATTATCCTATTGTTCTTCTTATTCCTGCTCGTACTGATACATCTTATTTCCATGATTATATTTATGGTAAATCTGATATTCGTTTCATCCGTGGTCGTTTGTGTTTTGAATATCCTCACGGTAAAATAGCAGGTCGTGCTCCTTTTCCTTCTATGATTGTAGTTTATAACTCAAAAGGGAGTAACAATTAAATAATTTTTTAAGGATGTGATTTTATGGCAAATGTAAAAACTGGCGTGTGCCCGTCCTGCGGAAAGGAAAGGGAGCTTGCATATATCAAGTTCGGTATTATCCAGTCGACTATGTGCCCGTACTGCCTGCACAAGTATTTGGAACGCGCTATTATACCACGCCTGCAGCATAACAGCGATGAAACAACAGATAATTGTCAGATTGAAACGTATGGCGTAGTTATCGGGGGAGGTGTTCTTCATGAATAACCGTGTAATATACGATTATCTGACATTCACAACAAAAATTCATGATGCATTTTCAATAATCGACTTCCTCGGCTTCGATGTTGATATGTTTCAGGTTCTTGAAGGGAAGGGGAGATACTTCTATAAAAACCGCCTTGTATATAACAACTGTGTAAATATCTATTATGATGGTCAGTCTGATGATATGGGCGTATGCGTTGAGATGTCCGGAGAGGGCTGCAGGACTTTTGAGACCTCCGGCAATGGTGACTATCAGAAGATTTTTGATATGATCAATGAGAATTGGGACGAAAACTCAGAAAAAAGGCAGGCAAATATTACCCGTCTTGACATTGCCTATGATGATTTCCTTGGTATTCTGGACTTGGATTATTTCGTTTCTTCCGCTCAGAAAAAGGACTTTGTTTCACGTTCTGAGAATTGGAACGCCAGTATCGGCAATAAAGGCTGTACAGTGGAGCACGGAAACAATAGGCAGTCTAACGTCTACATACGCATATATGATAAGCTTACCGAGCAGATCGTTGTCCGCAAGAGGGAAATAGACCCTGCTATTACTCATTGGGTACGCTGTGAAATACAGCTTCGCAACGAGTGCGCCAGAGGATTTATCAAGCCTTCTGATGATGATATCAGAGAGAAATATTTTAAAGTCTTAAACAATTATCTCCGGTACGTCATACATTCAGATGATAGCAATAAAAGACGGCTTTCTTGCTCTCCGGAGTGGCTCCGGTTTATCGAAAATTGGGAAACTATTAGCATATTTGACAAACCCGGTACAATCTATAATCTCAGCAGGCTTGACAGCTTTGTATTCAATCAGGTTGGCGGCGCCGTCTCGACTATGATGGACGTTATGGGCGTTGACAAGTTCATATTTGAATTGCATCAGCGACAGAAAGAAAAGCCGCTCAATCCCAAGTACAGGGAAATCAAGCGGCAGTCTGACAATGGCGATCAGATACTCGAATATTTAAGGGAGCATAATTTACTATGACGAAGCAGAAAGAAATTTTTATGGCATATATAATAAATACCCGTGATAAGCTTCAGGAAGATATCCGCCAGCTTCAACAGCGGTTGCGTTATCGCAATGCCGATGCCGTTGACTGTCTGGAGCTCTCTCTTGCTCTGGAGAGGTTAAGCTCTTTCGAGGAGTTTTCCCGGTCAGCTATGGCAATTTTAAAGTTGTTCGTTCCGGATCCTGTTACATACGTATCTATTGATACCAATTACGCAAAATATCGGATTGAATTGGAACGGAATAAAGGAAAGTGAGGTAATTAATATGGATAATATGCAAATGTTAGTTGGTAGTCTTACTATTGAGCAATTTATTACTTTATTTGGTCAAATTTTGGGATGTTCTTTTATTTTCTTCATAATTTTTTACTTAATACTTCGTACTATTGATTTTGTTTTTCTTAATTTATTTGAACTTGTTTATAAGCTCATTCAAAAATATTTTGATAAAGAAAAACAGCAGGGGAATTAATCCTCCTGCTGCTTATCTGCTTCGAGAAGCTTGACGATGTAGGCGTTAAGGCTCAGCCCGTGATCTGCCGCTTGCTCCTTGTATTCGGCTTTCTTACCTGCCGGAACTCTTACTTTGATATCATCGAATTTTTCAAAATACTTGTTGTTTGCTTTTTTCTGTGCTTCTGTAAGCATAATATCACCTCAATGATATTATATCATTTTACTGTTTATATGTATACAGATAAAATATACAAATATGTATACATATTTTCGTATAAAATGTCAATTGATATCTGTATACAGATATGATATAATATATACATAAGGTAAGTAAAAACCTAAACACCAGAAAGGAAGATGAAATATGTTACATGAGGTTAATTTTAAAATTAGGGATACTGACGGAATATTCAGACATTGTCATTCTTTGGATGTTATATGTCATGATACAGAAAAAGGATATTTTTACACTGTTAAAGGTGATTGTTTCGGTTTTGATGATAATGGGGAAGAATATAGAATCCCTGTAAGTATCTATACAGATGAATATCATATTTTTAAATCTCCTGATACAGCTTTTACATTTGTTAAACTTATATGTGAAATTTATCCTTTATTTGTTCCGGATGTTCCTGATGATCTTTTAGGAGATTATGACGAAAGAAATTTTGATATAAATTATGCTGCTGAATTTTCCAAAAGTTATATTGATAACCTTTAATAAAAAAGACCTCCCACGCCGGGAGGTTTTTTCTTGACAATTACTAAAAAATGATGTATAATTTATGTATTAACTAAACTAAAGCAAAGGAAAATATAATGATAGCTTGAGATAGCGGCAGCGGGAATATATGGAAACGTATATTTTAATTTCGCTAAATAAAAGTTTTGCGAAATTAGAATATATGAAATTAAACACAAATTTAAACCGCAAACATACTATCTGTTTTTAGTATGTTTGCGGCTTTCTGCAATTCAAGCTTTATTATAATGTCAGAATAATATGCCTGAATACTCATTTGAATCCTTAAGAAACGAAATTAAAATATGTGTATCCGATGAGCATAAATTCGGTACGGACGCTTTTTTGCTTGCCGATTTTGCCGCTCCTCGTCACAAGGATAAGGTGTGCGATCTTGGCACAGGCTGCGGAATTATCGCAGTCCTTATGCAGATATCATTTGCTCCTCAGATCATCTACGGTGTGGATATCCAGTCTCAGGCAATAGACCAGCTTGAAATAACTGTACAGAAAAACCATCTTGGCAATATCGTTCCAATATGTACAGATCTGAAAACACTATGGAATGATGCTCCCATAGGCGCTCTGGATGTTGTCACCTGCAATCCTCCTTATAAAGCTGCAAGCGCAGGTATTGAAAGCCTCTCTGAGGCACAGCGGATCGCCCGTCACGAAATAATGTGCAATATAAACGATGTTTGCAAAGCTGCTTCCAGACTGCTTAAATTCGGAGGAAAGCTCTGTCTCTGCAATCGTCCGGAACGTCTTGCGGATGTTATTTCCGCTATGAAAGCAAACGGAATAGAGCCAAAAGAACTCCGATTCGTGAGCAAGGAGCCAAACTCTGCGCCGTGGCTCTTCCTGATAAGCGGCAGAAAAGGCGGAAAAGCCTTTATGAAAGTCCTTCCACAGCTTTATATCAATGGAAGCGAAGGTTTCTCCGAAGAATTGCTGAAAATTTACGGCGGGGGTAAAACAAACGATTTAAAAAAATAATTTTTGAACTGTCTCATTGCATACCGTAATAAAACACGGTATACTTGGGACAGGAGGTGCTATTATGGCAAACGAAGATAAAAAAGATTTTAACGCAATGCTTAATGACAGCAAAGGTATGCCTAAAATTCAGACAATTACCGATGAGGCGAGCATAAAAAAATACGGCGGAAGCAGAATGTACTTCGCACCGCCTATTGAGTATGACAAAATTATGAAAACTGTCCCCTGCGGAAAGGTCATCACAGTCGGAATAATACGTGATCGGTTCGCTAAAGATGCAGGAGCCGATTTTACCGACCCCATAACAGCGGGAATTTTTGTTTCCATTGCTGCATGGGCAAGCTATCAGCGAAAAGATGATGAAACTCCCTACTGGAGAACAC
Organism: Oscillospiraceae bacterium; assembly: GCA_022508825.1. Classification (GTDB taxonomy): domain Bacteria; phylum Bacillota; class Clostridia; order Oscillospirales; family Ruminococcaceae; genus RGIG8773. The sequence continues at coordinate 2,191 of JAFLUI010000087.1, read as the reverse complement.
TGAAAGCAAATGGAGAGCTTAATCCCAAATATCCCGGCGGAACCGCCGCTCAAAAGGAAAAGCTTGAAGCCGAGGGACACACCATTATAAAAAAGGGACGGACAAACATTCGATATTATGTCAAGGATTACGAAAAATTTCTGTTTGAATTAGTATAACAGGAGATGAACTCTTATGCCGGGAAAGCTTTTTGTTGTGGGTACGCCCATTGGAAATCTTGGAGATATCACCTACCGTGCTGTTGAGACTCTTAAAAGCGTAGACTTTATCTGCGCTGAGGACACAAGAGTCACCATCAAGCTGCTTAACCATTTTGAAATAAAAAAGCGTCTTGTAAGCTATCACGAGCACTCTGTAAAGCAGGTCTCTGAAGATATCATAAACCATATTCTTTCAGGAGAAAGCTGTGCAGTAGTCTCAGACGCAGGTATGCCATGTATTTCCGACCCCGGAGAAGACCTTGTACGACGCTGCATTGAAAATGATATCCCCATTGAAGTTGTACCCGGACCGACAGCAATGGCTTCCGCTGTGGCAATAAGCGGTCTTTCCGTTTCGCGATTTTCATTTGAGGGCTTCCTGTCCGTAACAAAAAAACAAAGGTATTCTCACCTTGAAGAAGCGGCAAAGGATACCCATACCCTCATTTTTTACGAGGCTCCACACAAGCTTGTAAATACTCTGAATGATATGCTTGAATATTTCGGAGACAGGAAAATATCCATCTGCCGGGAGCTGACAAAGATACATGAGGAAGTAATAAGGACTACCATTTCCGGAGCCATTGAATATTACGCAGACAAAAATCCCAAGGGTGAATTTGTCCTTGTTGTTGAAGGATATTCCCCGGAAAAAGTATCGGAGGGTCTCACAATAGATGATGCCGTTGAAAAGGCACAGGGGCTTATTTCCGAAGGTATGCGTGCAGTCGACGCCTGCAAGGAAGCTGCAAAGATCACCGGATTCAAAAAAAGCGATATTTATTCCAGACTGCAATGATCAATAGCCTGTTAATTCAAAAATTAAATTTCGGAAGATCAATATATTCATCAGGTATATAAACGCCTAAATTTTCAACAAGGCTGGATCGTTCTTCGGGAAATACAAAATTATTCAGATAGTCTATAAAATCCGCCTCAGTATACTCATAATAATTAAATCCCTCAGTTTCATGTGTTTTATGGTATTTTTCTGCATCGGAACTATTCCTAAGCCAATCATCACAAAAATATAAACAATATTCATTCAGATTTTCTGCAACTTTATCTGGCACTAAATAGATATATTTGTCACTGTCTGCACTTAAAATTACTTTTTTCATTTTAATATCCTCTTGATTGCTATCCGCAATTATTATTAATTCTGTTGGTCACTCTCTAACTCTTTTTTGCGTATCTTACGGATCTCCGCATTAATAATTATTTTCTTTGCACATTCTATGATTTCATGTTTCCGTCGCTCCATTTCCTCATCGGAAATTTCAGCGTATGCGTCGTCATGGACACATATTTCTGCTCCGTTTGAACACTTAAAGCTTTGAACTATTGCCATAAAATACACCTCATGGTATATTTTATGGCAATTATAGATTGTCCTATTATATCAAAAATTGATACTGCTCCCCTGCCCTATCGTAGTTGATCAGTATTTATTTTATATACGACATATCACTGATACGTTTTATGAACCGCTTTCCTTCATTATTTTCAAACATCTGTGACACGCCGCCGGAAAGTCCGAAAATTTCACCAATATTGATCGTTTCAGCATCTAACCCTAAAAACATAGAATTAAATACACTTAACAGGTCTCCATGTGAGACAATAATGATATTTTCGCTGTCGTCTGACATTATTGCATCAAAAAAAGGTTTAAGTCTGTTCCATTCATCACGGCGGCTTTCAGCATCTGAAAACAACCTGTCATCAATGGTTTTCTCCTGACACTCTATATTTTCGCGCAGCCACTGTACCGATTTACCGCAGCATTTTCCTAAGTTGCGTTCCTTTAGTTCTGATTTATAGATCGGAGTGATACCTAAGTGTTCGGCAACGATCTGGGCTGTCTGCTTTGCACGCAACAGGTCGGAGGAATACATGATAAGATCTTTTCCCGCCAGTTCAGCTTTCAGGTTCTTGCCGATATTATCTGCTTGCTGTTTTCCTGTTTCAGTCAATTCCCAATCAGTCCA
>JAFLUI010000086.1 GCA_022508825.1 Oscillospiraceae bacterium | reverse complement strand
TGCTTATGTGGAGAAGCTTTACCCACTGGGTCGGCGGAATGGGCGTGCTGGTGTTTATTATGGCGTTTGTGCATCTGTCCGGTGCGCAGAATATGCACATAATGAAGGCAGAGTCTCCCGGACCATCGGTAAGCAAGCTTGTTCCCAGAGTAAAAACAACAGCGCTTCTGCTGTACAGTATATATTTTGTACTGACCCTGATAGAGTTCATACTTCTGCTTTTCGGCGGACTGTCACCCTTTGCGGCTCTTAACACCGCCGTTGCAACAGCAGGTACAGGCGGCTTCGGAATCTACGGCGACAGTATAGGCAGCTTTTCGGTATATGGTCAGATCGTTGTAATTGCTTTTATGCTTTTGTTTTCGGTCAATTTCGCCAGCTATTATTTTATTCTTAAGGGAAAATTCCGCGAGGCGCTCAGTCTGGAGGTAAAGGTGTTTTTCGGGATCGTGATTCTGTCGGTGCTGGTGATATCCTCCAATATAATGGACAGCTCTGACGGCTTCAGACAGGCGCTGCTTGACTCCTCATTCGCAGTGTCGTCGGTGATCTCCACTACCGGATTTTCCACTGCTGACTTCAACAACTGGCCCGAGCTTTCCAGAGCAATACTTGTCCTGCTTATGTTTGTGGGAGCCTGTGCAGGAAGCACCGGAGGAGGAATGAAGGTCTCGAGAATCATCATTCTGTTCAAGAACCTCCGCAGAGAGCTGCTTGCAATGATACACCCCAAGCAGGTGAAGAAAATAACCATGGACGGACATCCTGTGGAGGATGAAACGGTGCATACCGTAGGCGTTTATATCGTCGCATATCTGATACTTATGGTGGTGTCCATAGGGATAATCTCCTTTGACAATCACGACCTTATAACCAACTTTACGGCGGTAGTGTCTGCTGTGAACAACATAGGTCCCGGACTTGAGCTGGTAGGTCCTTCGGCGAACTTCGGCTTTTTCTCCATACCAAGCAAGATCGTGCTTATTTTCGATATGCTTGCAGGAAGACTGGAGCTCTTCCCAATGCTGCTTTTATTCAACCCCTCTATGTGGAAAAAGTGAAAAAACGGATACGCATATTTTGGTGCGTATCCGTTTTTATAATACAGAAATTTTCAAGCTTTATATAGCTACCGAGCCGCAAACTCAGAAGTCAACTCAAAGCTATGCAGCGGAAAGGGTAAAGGATCAGCCTTTTTTTCAGGTTATATCAGTCACTGTGTACTCCTGATCCTCAACTGCCTTTTTCAGAACAGCGGAGTCAACATCCGTTTCCAGTGTTACAACAGCAGTTCCGCTTTCGTGGCTGACAACAGCCTGCTTTACACCTGCAATTGCTTCCAGTGTTTTCTTTACAGTCGCCTCGCAGTGACCGCACATCATTCCTTCGATCTTCATTGTTTTTTTCATAGTGATCTGCTCCTTTTTTGTAATAATGATTTTATTCTGAGCGGTCTTGTGCGCCTTGCCTGCATCATGCATTTTAAAAAGGTTCAGACGCAGCGCATTTGTGACCACGCAAAAGCTTGAAAGACTCATTGCCGCCGCTGCAAACATGGGATTTAACTGCCATCCAAGTATATGAATAAATACTCCTGCTGCAAGGGGGATGCCCATTATATTGTAAATGAACGCCCAGAACAGATTCTGGTGGATGTTCCGCAGTGTGGCACGGCTCAGACGGATTGCTGCAGGCACATCGGACAGCCTGCTTTTCATCAGGACAACATCCGCTGCGTCGATGGCGACATCCGTTCCCGCTCCTATTGCGATACCGATGTCAGCACTTGTCAGCGCAGGAGCATCGTTGATTCCGTCGCCTACCATGATGACCTTTCCCTGCTGTTTTAATTCCCTGATGACGCTTTCCTTGCCGTCGGGCAGGACGCCTGCTATTACCCGGTCCACGCCTGCCTGCTGTCCTATGGCTTTTGCGGTGCGCTCGTTGTCACCTGTCAGCATGACTACATGGATACCCATGTCCCGAAGCTCCTGTATCGCCTGAGGACTGTCCTGCTTTATAACGTCCGCAACGGCGATTATTCCGCAAAGCTTTTTCCCTTTGGAGAAAAACAGGGGAGTTTTGCCTTTCTCTGCAAGCTGCTCCGATCTCTTTTTTATATCATCGGAGACATTTACCTTTGTACTTATAAAGCTGTAGCTGCCGCCGTATAATGTCTCACCGTCAAGAGAAGCGGTAAGTCCGTTTCCCGGCAGGGCTTTGAAATCGGACACCTCTTTTGCGGCTATGCCGTCTGCTTCCGCTTTCATATTTACAGCCCGTGCCAATGGATGCTCGCTTTTCCGTTCAAGAGAGTATGCAAGCTCTGAAAGCTCTTTTTCGGAACAGCCGTCTGCAGGGAGAATGTCCGTTACCTGGGGCTCGCCCTGTGTAATTGTACCGGTCTTGTCAAGAGCGACTATCTGAGTACGTCCTGTCATTTCAAGAGAAGCGGCGGTCTTGAACAGCACCCCGTTTCTTGCTCCCATTCCGTTGCCCACCATGACCGCCACAGGCGTGGCAAGTCCAAGAGCGCAGGGACAGCTTATAACAAGGACGGAAATTCCCCGCGCTATTGCAAATCCGAAGCTCTGACCAACCAGCAGCCATACAATAGTGGTCAGGACAGCGATTCCGATGACTGCAGGGACGAACACTCCCGATACCTTGTCTGCAACCTTTGCAATGGGAGCTTTTGTTGCAGCGGCATCGCTGACCATCTGGATTATCTGTGAAAGGGTGGTGTCCTCTCCCACTCTGGTTGCTTCACAGCGGATGAAGCCGGATTGGTTCAGAGTGCCTGCAGAAACAGGACTGCCCTCTGTCTTGTCAACGGGGATGCTTTCTCCTGTCAGCGCCGATTCGTCCACTGCGCTGTTTCCCTCTGAGATGATACCGTCTATGGGGATGCTTTCACCGGGACGGACTACAAAAATATCACCTTTCTTTACCTGCTCCACAGGGACGCTTATTTCTGTCCCGTCCTTTACTATCACCGCAGTTTTAGGGGCTAATTTCATAAGTCCTTTTAATGCGTCGGTGGTCTTTCCCTTTGAACGTGCTTCCAGCATTTTGCCAAGTGTTATCAGGGCAAGTATCATTGCTGCGGACTCAAAATAAAACTCGTGCATATAGCTCATGACAGCGTCGGCGTCACCCCTGACCTGTGCGTCTGTCATTGCAAAGAGTGCAAATGTGCTGTATCCGAAAGCGGCTGTTGCTCCCAGCGCAACAAGAGCATCCATATTGGGCGAGCGGTGCCACAGGCTCTTGAATCCGCTGATAAAGAATTTCTGATTTATCACCATGACGATAACGGTGAGGAGAAGCTGTACAAGTCCCATGGCAACATGATTTCCGTCAAACCATGAAGGCATCGGCCATCCCCACATCATATGTCCCATAGAAACATACATGAGGACGATCAGAAATCCCAGAGAAGCGATCAGACGCCGTTTCAGAACCGGTGTTTCCTTGTCTGCAAGAGCGTCTTCATCTTCTGATGCCGCCCTGCTCTGAGCCTCCCCCTGTTTTTTCAGAGCGGCTCCGTATCCTGCATTTGTGACTGCCGAGATTATATCCTGCGGAGCTGCGCTTCCCTCCACGCCCATGGAATTTGTCAGCAGACTCACAGAGCAGGAGACCACTCCCGGGACTTTGGAGACTGCTTTTTCCACACGGGCGGTGCAGGCTGCACAGCTCATTCCCGTTACAGTATATTGTTCCATTACAATTATCTCCTTTATCAAAAATAGTATGCTGCCGAGCCGCAAAAGCTATGCAACGGTATGGGTCAAGGCTCAGCCTATAAGCTTTATAACAATATAAAGCTTTCTCCGCTACCGAGCCGCAAACTAAGAAGTCAGCTCAAAACTAAGCAGCGGAAAGGGTCTATTTCATCAGCTTTTGCAGAGTAACAACAAGCTCGTCAATGACATCGTCCTTGCCCTCACGGATATCACGGGCAACACAGCCGCGGATGTGGCTTGCAATAAGGTCTTTATTGAAGGAATTGACTGCAGCGTTTACTGCGGCAGACTGTATAAGGATATCTGCACAGTAGGCATCATTCTCGATCATTTTTCTGATTCCCCTTATCTGTCCTTCAATGCGGTTCAGACGGTGGATCAGCTTTTTTCGCTCTTCATCTGTGCGGTCTGTTGTTTTTTCGCAGCACCCGCATTTCTTTTTGCCGCTCATCAAGATCAGTCTCCTTTCATATACCCCCATGGGGTATATTGATATTATATACCGGAGAGGAAAAAATGTCAAGAGGTTTTTTAAAATTTTTTCAGCGGATAAAATACCGGTCTTGCTGCATATATTATCTCCGCATCTGTTCAGAGTATAGCATATATTTTTTTGGATATTCAGTAAAAACAGCAGACGTTCTTTGTGCGGTCTGCTTTAAGGTTGACCGTTTGGACGGAACATGGTATAATATAAAAAAATACGGTCAGCCTGCAAAGGAGATGTGATGATGCAGAAATTTATAACACTTAAAAACGGCGCACAGATGCCCCGTCTGGGAATGGGAGCATGGCAGCTTGGGGATGACAAAGCAAGCCGCAGCTCCGAGCTTGAGGCTTTGCAGGCGGGCATCGACGCAGGAATGACGCTTATCGATACAGCAGAGATGTACGGCAGCGGACGTTCGGAGGAGCTGGTGGGAGAAGCGATCAGGGGCTATGACAGGGAAAAGCTGTTTATCGTTTCAAAGGTGTATCCGCACAACGCAGGAAAGGGCATGATAGAAAGCAGCGCTGAAAATTCCCTGAAGCGTCTTGGCACGGACTATCTTGATATGTATCTTCTCCACTGGAGAGGGAGTATCCCTCTGAGCCATACGGTACAGTGCATGGAGTCTCTTGTGAAGCAGGGTATTATAAGAAGCTGGGGGGTATCAAATTTCGATACCGATGATATGGAAGAGCTTATGAGAGTGCCGGGAGGAGAAAACTGTGCTGTCGACCAGGTGCTTTATCATCTTGGCTCACGGGGGATAGAGTATGATCTTATGCCATGGCTGAAAAGAAATAACATCCCTGTGATGGCGTACTGTCCCATTGCGCAGGCAGGAGCGCTTAGAGCGTCACTTTTAAAAAGCCCTGTCCTGAATCAAATTGCAGAGAGGTACGGCATATCCATAGTACGGCTTCTTCTGATGTTTGTCCTTAAGCAGGAGAATGTTATAGCTATACCCCGGAGCTCAAAAAAGGAGCACGTTACAGAAAACAGCAGAGCGCTCGACTTTGAACTCAGTGACGAGGACATGGCACTTATCAACGGAGAATTTCCTCCCCCTTCAAGGAAGATGTATCTTGATATAGTATAGTCATTGCGGCAAAAAAACAGCGGGGAGCTTTCCCCGCTGAAATTTTTTTAAGAGCATGGCTGTCCATGCAGCCGGTTCATTTTTTTGCAGTGGAAACGTCAGCCGCTTTTTCATACCAGCGATAGCCGTTCCTGCCGTTCTTTTTGACTATGTACAGCGCATCGTCTGCGCACGCTTCAAGGCTTTTCAGATCCTCTGCATCCTTCGGGGATACTGCCGCTCCGCAGCTGAAGGTAAGCACAAAATCACCGTATTCCTCCGGGTCGTCACAGGGCTTTACTTCCTTTGCCATCGCCTGCAGAATATCAAGCTGCTTGCTGACCTTCTTTTTATCTGCGCTCCGTACAAGGACTACAAATTCGTCTCCGCCGTATCTTGATATATAGCTGTCCTCTCCGAACAGCTCTGTCAGCGCAGCGGAAAATTCAGTGAGTATCCTGTCCCCTGCGTCATGACCGAACCTGTCGTTGACCTGCTTGAAATAGTCCACGTCTATAAACAGCAGGGACGCTTCATTTTTCAGTATCCTGCCCAGATATTTTTCGGCGGTGAAATCAAAAGCCCGCCTGTTCATCACCGATGTGAGGGGATCGTAGATGGAAAGATTCTGGAGCACCCTTTTTTCCTCTGTCTCCCGCTTATGGGACAGCAGGAACATGATGATCGTTGCTATCAGCAGAATGCCTAAAAATATAAGTACGCTGGTTCTGAACTGCTGCATTGCCGCTGAAAGGGAGCTGCTGGGGATCCTTACTACCACATACCAGCCGTGCATATAATTTATCCTTGAAAACACCTGTGTATAGGTCTCGCTGCCGATCTTATAGGCGGTGTTGGCAGTTCGGTGTCCTTCGTCCATTTTGTTTTTCCATTCGATGTATTCATCCTGATAGTCGTAGTTTATCTGCATCCTCATGGAAAGCAGCGCATTGTTCCAGCTTCCTATGGAATAGCTGTTTGACCCTGCGCACTGTATAATGTTGTCCGAAGCTGCTTCCATGAGCCATATTTCGGTGTCCTCGGTGACAGATTCGGTGTATGCCATGTTCTGTATTTCCTTAAGAGGATTGGTCAGAAAAAGATATCCCTTTTTGCCTCCCCCGTAGGTGAAGTTTGCAAACATGGTGAACACAGGTTGTCCTGTTGCTCCCGAGCGGTACGGTGCTGAGATGGACACGGGGTCGGCAAGCTTTGCCGTATCGAGCAGTCCCCATTTGTCAAACTCGCTTAATTCGGAGGGGGTGGCATAGATGTTGTCGTCCTGGTCGATGAAGCCTATGCTTACATAGCCCCTGCTGCCCGTGTCACGGGACAGGGTGTCATATAACGCCTGAAGGTCGTAGTGATCCTGAGCGGACAGCGCCGCAGACATATTCTCTGCAGAGCTTGTCATATATCTGATGGAATTGTTCATCTTCTCGGTCACAAGACTGCATATATCTCCTGTGAGCTTTTTGTCATGGCTCCTTATAAGCAGGTTGAAGCTTGTAAGAAGCATGGACACCCCTATGCCGCATATCACAAGATATATTACCAGCATCCTGAAAAACGAAAAGCTTCCGGATATCTCATCCGGGGAATTGATATTATGTATTGGCATTGCTTTCATATTCTAACCTCAATTATGCAGAAGCGCTTCCTGCACTTCGGACTGATCTATATTATCCTTGTTGACTACCACAACTCCCGTGTCTGCAAACTTTACAGGCATTTTCTGTCCCTCCGTGAGCGCCAGAGCAGACTCAACTCCCGTATAGCCCATGTAATACTGGTTCTGCAGGATGGTGGAGGCTATGTATCCGCCGTCGTCTATCAGCCCGGCTATCTCTTCGGAATAGTCAAAGCCTACTACTGCTATATCCTTAAGCTCCCGGTCCCTGACTGCTCTTGCAAATCCAACTGTTGAGCCGTTATTTGTGCCGAACACGCCCTTTATATCCGGATACGCCAGAAGCTCCTCGGCGCATTCCACAGCCTTATCTATGCTGCCCTCGTTGCACTTTATGTCGGGGATAACCTCCCATGAGTCAGGTGCGTATTTGCTCCAGTACTGGAAAAAGCCCGAGAGCCTTTCTATTATGGTCTGAGATGAGGTAGCTCCCACCTGTATGCCGATCTGTATGCTTTCGCTTTCGGCGATACCGTTTTTCGTTAACTGGGAGATCATCTCCTCCGCAGCCTTCTGACCTGCCATAAGATTGTCCGTCATGTAGCAGATATCATAGCTGTCTGTGTTGGCTATGGTGTCTATCAGCACCACGGGTATGCCTTTTTTATGTATCTCGTCTATTTTCCCGGAAAGATTTACTGAGTCGTTGGGAGCTAACAGTATGGCATCCGCTCCTGCCGCAGCGGCGGCGTCAAGCAGCTTTTCATGGGACTCCCAGTCGGTCTCAAGGTAGGTGCCGCTGTAATAGACGTTGCAGTCAAAGTCGATGCCGCCGTCCTTTGCTCCGTCCATGATGATCTGCCAGTAGCTGCTGCCTTCAACGATCTTAACTATAAGGTATATATTTTTGCGTCCCTCCACTATCCCGGTCAGCGGCGCAAAATCGGGGACGGACTTTGTCTCCTGCTCCCCGGCTGTGCTTTCTGCACATCCGGACAGGGATAAGCACAAAATAACACTTATTAAAAGTGCCGTTATACGTTTCATTTTATTATTACCCCTTTGGCATAATATTCATATTTAATTCAATTATAGCATATCTGTTCCCGTTTTACAATAGTTTATATTGACTTTTAGTCTTTTTTTCTTTAGACTTTATATACAAAAAATTCTTGTCTTCATTGGCTGTGTGTACAAAAACCTGAACAGTTCCGCAGCTTGTATTTACAACTTAGGATATCTGTGCTATAATAAATACAAGTTATCTGAAGGTATCCGGGAGGAGTCAGCGTGGAGAATTATAAATATCTGTCCGTCATTGAATGGGCAAAGGAATATATAAAGACTCAGAAGCTCAGACAGGGGGACCGTTTTCCCAGCGAAAACGAGCTTTGCGGGATACACGGCGTCAGCAGGCAGACTGTCCGTCAGGCGCTGCTGCACCTTGAAAGCGAAGGAGTCATCAGCCGTGTGCGGGGAAGCGGCACCTTTGTAAAGGGAGGCTTTTCCGACGAGCCCAAGGGTCCCGGGAGCATCGGAGTCATCTCCACATATTTCAGCGATTACATCTTTCCTTACATAGTGACCGGTATCGAGGAGGTACTGACGGCAGCAGGCTATTCAATGCAGCTTGCTACCACTCACAATGAGGTCTCGGAGGAGACCCAGGCTCTTGAAAATATGATCCGCAGCGGCGTTCAGGGGCTTATCGTGGAGCCCTCTGCAAGCGCTCTGCCCAACCCGAATACAGAGCTGTACAGGGAGATCAAAGAGAAAAATATCCCTCTGGTCTTTTTCAACGCAAAATATCCCTGGTCGGATATGCCCTGCGTTGCTATGGACGATGAAGCAGCGGCAAAAACGGTCACCGACTATCTTTTTGAGTGCGGACACCGCCGCATTTCCGGGATGTTCACCTTTGACGATATACAGGGACACAAAAGGTACAGCGGCTTTATGAAAAGCTGTATAGGACACGGTCTGAGGAGCCCCGAGAAGAATGTTTTCTGGTACGCTGCCGCGGGTGGGAGCAGGGTGTTCGGGCTTGCACCCAAAAGGATACTGGAGCTGATAGAGAGCTCTGCTGCGGTGGTGTGCTATAACGACAAGATGGCAGTGGATCTGCTGCAGTTCTGCAAAGAGCAGGGGATAAGCGTCCCCGGGGATATTTCCGTTGCGGGCATAGACGATTCAAGATATGCGTCCATCTGCGATGTGCCTCTTACCACTGCGAGACATCCTCACAGCAGGCTTGGAGAGGCGGCGGCAAGGACCCTTCTTGATATGATAGAGAACCGGTCGCTGCAGCATCACGATGTGATCTTCACCCCCGAGCTTATTGTGCGGGATTCGGTGATAAACCTTAACAAACTCCGGACGGTATAGTAACAAAAAATACACATACCTTTGGCTGTCAGCCCAAAAATAAGGGTATGCTGCAATAAATGTTATTAAAAAATTAACATTTATTAAATATATTATAGTATAATTGTGCGCACAATATAGATTATAATTGTAAGTACAAGTTGACGAAGTAAAAAACAGTTCGTTAATAAAACACATAATTTATGGTTATGGAGGTAATCATCATGAAAGCAAAAAGATTTTTATCAGCGATCGTTTCTGCAGCTTTGTGTACAGCAATGCTGGGCGCATGCTCATCAGGCGGAGACACAGGCGGCACGGGCGGCAATGCAGGCGGCGGTGACGCAGGAAATACACCTGCAAGCTCTTCCGGAGAACTCATCAAGGTAGGCATCATCAACAACGATCCTAACGAGTCCGGCTACCGTACAGCAAACGACAGAGACCTTCGCGAAACATTCACAAAGGAAAACGGCTATGACGCTTCCTTTGCATACAGCCTTAAGAACGACGAGCAGATCAATGCCGCTCAGAAGTTCATCCAGGACGAGGTAGACTATCTGCTTCTCTCCGCTGCTGATACAGCAGGCTGGGATTCCGTTCTTCAGGACGCTAAGAACGCAGGCGTAAAGGTTATCCTTTTCGACCGTACCATCGACGCAAGCGAGGATCTCTACGAGGCTTCCATCGTTTCCGATATGGCTAAGGAAGGTCAGACAGCAGTTGACTGGCTCAAGGGTCAGAACCTTGACAAGTACGAGATCATCCACCTCCAGGGCGTTATGGGCTCTGCTGCTCAGAAGGGACGTTCCGGTGCAATGGATACTACCGCTGCTGAGCTTGGCTGGACAATCGTAACACAGCAGACCGCTGAGTGGAGCGCTGAGACTGCACAGGAGATCGTACAGGGCATCATCGACTCCGGCAAGACCTTCAACGTTATCTACGCTGAGAACGACGATATGGCTAAGGGCGCAGTTGCTGCTCTTGACAAGGCTAACATCTCCCACGGCGTTGGCAAGGACGTTATCGTAATGGGCTTTGACTGCAACAAGTGGGCTCTTGAAGAGCTTCTCGCTCAGAACTGGAACTATGACGGACAGTGCAACCCCTTCCAGTCCTCTTATATTGTAGACATCATCAAGACCATCGAGGGCGGCGGAGCACCTGCTCAGAAGACCATCATCATGAACGAGATGGGCTTTGATGCAACAACTATCACACAGCAGGATGTTGACAACTACGGTATCTAATTGAATCAATAGAAAATATACCGATCATTAAATGCGGTGTGGCATAGAGCAATGCTGTATGTCCGCCGCATTTTTTATAAAATAATATAAATTCAGGAGGGATCAGAATGCGGGAAAAGTCACTGCTGGAAATGCGCGGCATCTATAAATCCTTCCCCGGCGTAAAAGCCCTGCAGAATGTGGACTTTACGCTGTGCGAGGGTGAGATACACGCGCTGATGGGTGAAAACGGCGCAGGAAAATCTACGCTCATCAAGGTGCTGACAGGCGTTCATGTCAAGGACGAGGGCGACATCTTCATAAAGGGTCACGAGGGACCGGTGCAGATACATTCTCCTCAGGAGGCGCAGCGTGTGGGTATCAGTACGGTGTATCAGGAGATATCCCTCTGTCCCAATCTTTCGGTAGCGGAGAACATCTTTATCGGACGGGACATCGGCAAGCTGGTAAGCTGGGGCAAAATGAACCGTATGGCAGGGGAGCTTCTTAAATCTCTCGGCATCGGCGTAAAGCCTACCCAGCAGCTTGGAAGCTGCTCCATTGCGGTACAGCAGATGGTGGCCATCGCAAGAGCAGTTGACATGGAGTGCAGCGTGCTTATCCTTGACGAGCCCACATCCTCACTGGATGAATCCGAGGTTGCAAAGCTGTTCGGTCTTATGAGAGACCTTAAAGCAAGAGGGGTAGGAATCATTTTTGTTACCCACTTCCTTGACCAGGTATACGAGGTCTGCGACAAGATCACCGTTCTCCGTGACGGAACTTTAGTGGGAGAGTATGAGATAGAAAATCTCCCCCGCATACAGCTTGTATCAAAAATGCTTGGCAAGGAGCTTGACGATATGGCTGACATCAAGGAGGACGCTCCCGTATTTGAGTCCACAGACGAAACTCCTCTCTACGAGGCTGAGGGACTTTGCAGCACAGAGGGCATCAAGCCTTTCAATTTCAATATAAGAAAGGGCGAGGTAAACGGCTTCACAGGACTTCTCGGCTCAGGCAGAAGCGAGTGCGTCCGTGCAATATTCGGAGCGGATAAGGTCACAAGCGGAAGCGTCAAGATGGACGGCAAGCCCGTAAAGATAACCAAGCCTATAGACGCCATGAAAAACGGCATTGCATATCTTCCCGAGGACCGTAAGCGGGACGGTATAGTGGGTGATCTTTCCGTCCGTGACAATATCATCCTTGCGCTGCAGGTAAAGACGGGATTTTTCAAGCCATTTTCCAAGGCTCAGGCTGCAAAATTTGCAGATGACTACATAAAGCTGCTTGATATAAAAACAGCCTCCATGCACACTCCCATAAAGTCACTTTCGGGAGGAAATCAGCAGAAGGTGATTCTGGGGCGCTGGCTCCTTACAGACCCTAAATATCTTATACTTGACGAGCCGACGCGAGGCATCGACATAGGAACAAAAACAGATATACAGAAGCTGGTACTGAAGCTTGCCTCCGAGGGAATGAGCGTGACATTCATTTCCTCCGAAACGGACGAGATGCTCCGAACCTGCTCAAGACTTCTTGTAATGCGTGACAGGAAGCTTGTAGGCGAGCTTACGGGAGACCAGCTCAATC
>JAFLUI010000085.1 GCA_022508825.1 Oscillospiraceae bacterium | reverse complement strand
ATTTGCCTCCGAGTTTTGCTGCGCAAAACATCGGGCGGTCAAGGCTCAGCCTTGCGGTACTTTTTGTCATATATAATACCTGTCCGGCATATATTCTGGCAATAGAAGACTGGTCAAAAATAATATTTTACATATTGAATTTTCTGTCGAACTATGATATAATTTAAAAAGATTACCGATTTTTTAAAAAATAAAAAAGGGATAATGTAAAATGAGTAAAGTATATTCACTGGGCGTAGACGTTGGTTCTACTACAGTCAAGACAGTCATTCTTGACGATGACTGCAAAATTATACATTCCTGCTACCAGCGGCACTTCTCCAAGGTGAGAGAGACCGTGGCGGAGCAGCTTGAAGCAATTGCGGAAAAATATTCCGGCTGTGAGTTCCGTCTGAGCATAACAGGCTCTGCGGGACTGGGTCTTGCAAATGCGTCCGGGCTCCCCTTTGTTCAGGAGGTTTTCGGCGCATTCATCGCAGTGAACCACAGCTACCCCGATGCAGACGTTGTTATCGAGCTTGGCGGCGAGGACGCAAAGATAATCTTCCTCACAGGCGGCGTTGAGCAGCGCATGAACGGCTCCTGCGCAGGAGGCACGGGCGCTTTCATCGACCAGATGGCTACTCTGCTGGGCATCACCACCGACGAAATGGACGAGCTTGCCATGAAAGCAGAACGGATATACCCCATCGCCTCCCGCTGCGGAGTTTTCGCAAAATCGGACATCCAGCCACTGCTCAATCAGGGAGCAAAGCGTGAGGACATAGCCGCTTCCATCTTTCAGGCAGTAGTTGACCAGACCGTGTCCGGACTTGCCCAAGGACGTACCGTTGAAGGCAAGGTGCTCTTTTTAGGGGGTCCCCTGTCCTTCCAGAAGGGTCTTAGAAAGGCATTCGTAAATACTCTGAAGCTTTCTGAGGAAAATGCTGTATTTCCCGAGAACGCCCCCTGCTTCATGGCTTTCGGCTGCGCTCTTTATGCAAAGGAAAACAGCGAGCCCATGGGCATAGACGCCATCATCGAAAAGCTCAGGACCGCTAAAATGACCGACGATATCGTGACAGGTCAGAGACTTTTTACCAACAAGGAAGAATATCACAAATTTGTCGAACGTCACAAGCAGTGTGACCTTAAATACGCAGATATAAATAAATACGAGGGTGACGCCTATCTGGGCATCGACGCAGGCTCCACCACAACAAAGCTGGTGCTTATCACTCCGGACGGCGACCTGCTCTATCAGCACTACTGCTCCAGCATGGGCAAGCCTCTGGACATTATTTCCGGCAAGCTTAAGGAAATTTATGAGCTCATTGGTGACAGAATAAAAATTGTCTCCTCTGCTGTAACAGGCTACGGCGAGGATCTTATAAAAGCAGGTCTGGGCATCGACAACGGCATCGTTGAGACCGTGGCTCACTACAAAGCCGCCAGCTTCTTTGAGCCGGAGGTGGATTTCATCATCGACATCGGCGGTCAGGACATAAAGTGCTTCAAGGTGAAGAACAAAGCCATCGACAGCATAATGCTGAACGAAGCCTGCTCCTCTGGCTGCGGCTCCTTTATACAGACCTTTGCCCTTGCTCTGGGCTATGATATCGCGGACTTCTCCCAGCTTGGACTTTTTGCCGAGAAGCCTGTTGACCTGGGCTCCCGCTGTACGGTTTTCATGAACAGCTCAGTAAAGCAGGCTCAGAAGGACGGCGCGTCTGTGGAGGATATTTCTGCGGGGCTGTCCGCGTCCATCATCAAGAACGCCATTTACAAGGTAATTCGTGCAAAATCGGTAGACGAGCTTGGAAAGCACATCGTTGTTCAGGGAGGTACCTTCCTTAACGACGCTGTCCTCCGCTCCTTTGAGATGGAGCTTGGACGAAACGTTGTCCGTCCCGCCATTGCAGGACTTATGGGCGCCTTCGGCTGCGCTCTCTACGCTATGGAGCATAAAAAGGACACCTCCTCCCTTATAAAAGCGGAGGAGCTTGACGGTTTTACATACTCCTCCAAGCAGGCAAGCTGTAACGGATGTACTGCTCACTGCAGCCTTACCGTCATAAATTTCGGCGACGGACGCAGATTCATCAGCGGCAACCGCTGTGAAAAGGGCGCAGGCATCAAGACCGACAAGGAGCGTCTCTGCCTGTACGAGTACAAGTACGACCGTCTTTTAAGCGTTGTGGACGAAAAACCTGCTTCTCCGAAAGCAAAGGTGGGACTCCCTCTCTGTCTTGGATTCTACGAGCAGCTCCCCTTCTGGCACAGAGTGTTCACCGATCTGGGATTTGAGGTCATCATCAGCGAGGAAAGCTCCCGTGACATCTATTATAAGGGACAGCATACCATCCCATCCGATACTGTGTGCTATCCTGCAAAGCTTGCCCACGGACATATTTTAAGTCTTTTTGAAAAGGGAGCGGATTTCATATTCTACCCATGTGAGAGTTATAATATTGACGAGGGCGGAAGCGACAATCACTATAACTGTCCCGTTGTTGCATACTATCCCGAGCTGCTGAAAGCCAATATCAGCGAGCTTAATGATGATAATTTCCTGCACCCATATATTGACATCAATCTGGAAAAGCACTTTGCAGAGGCGGTAAGCAAGTCCCTTGCAAAATACGGAGTCACCAAAAAGCAGGCTAAGGACTGCTGGAAGCGTGCAATGGGCGCTTTAGAGGACTACCGGAAGGACATCATCAAAAAGGGCGAGGAGATAATCGCAAAGGCGCGGGCAGAGAAAATGCCGATCATTGTTCTTTCGGGACGTCCCTACCATATCGACCCGGAGATCAACCACGGCATACAGAAGCTTATCACCGGTCTGGGACTTGCAGTCATCACCGAGGACAGCATCTCCCACCTGTCGGATACTCCTGTGCTTAAGGTCCTCAACCAGTGGACGTACCACTCCAGACTTTACCGTGCGGCGAAGTATGTGACCACGCAGCCTGATATGCAGCTTGTACAGCTTGTATCCTTCGGCTGCGGCATTGACGCCATCACCACGGACGAGGTGCGTTCCATACTTGAAAATGAAGGAAAGCTGTACACTCAGCTCAAGATAGACGAGATCAACAATCTGGGAGCGGCTAAGATACGTCTCAGAAGCCTTGTTGCCGCCATGTCTGTCTGAGTAACAGCAATAGGAAAGTTATGAAAAAAATTTATGCACTTATCTTATCAGCAGCCCTTATCATATCAGTAAGCGGCTGCCGGACTGTGGAAGACGCTGTCCCTGCATCGGCAACAGTGTCGGAGACGGTCCTGCTGTCAGAAACCGAGACTGCGCTTCTGCCGCAGGAAACAGAGACACCCGTGACCACTGTCACAGAACCCACTGAACCGCCGGAGCCGCCCGCACCTGAATATCTTACGGTAAGCTTCGCCGTCACAGGGGACAACCTTATCCATTCAAGCATTTACAATCAGGCGCAGGAGCGTGCAGGCGGCGAGGGCTACGATTTCGCATACGCCTATGAAAACATAGTCCCCATCATCAAGGAAGCGGACGCTGCCGTCATAAATCAGGAGACCCTTATCTGCAACGACGTTTTTGCCCCCTCTACCTACCCTATGTTCAACAGTCCCGTCGCTCTGGGAGATCATATGCTGGACATAGGCTTTGACGTGTTCACCATCGCAAACAATCACACCCTTGACAAGGGGACGGAGGGTCTTTCCGCCTGTCTTGACTACTGGGACAGCCGTCCTGAGGCGGTAGTATGCGGCGCATACAGAAACGCAGAGGACAAGGCAGATATCCGGGTCAAAAGCTTCGGGGGGATAGATTTTTCCTTCCTGTCATATACAGAAAGTCTTAACGGACTGTCCCTGCCTGCAGGCTCCGAGCTTATTATCGGGAACCTGAACGACATCGAGGGCATGGAAGCGGACATTGCCGCCGCAAAGGAGGTATCCGACATCTGTGTAGTTGCTCTCCACTGGGGAGTGGAGAACTCCGATGTGATAAGCGACTACCAGAGGATCATCGCAAACCGTCTTGCAGAAGCAGGAGCGGACATCATCATCGGGAACCATCCCCATGTATTGCGGGACATCGAGGAGATCGGGCGTGAGGACGGCTCTGTAACTCTCTGCGCCTATTCCCTTGGAAATTTTATCTCCGCCCAGAGCGTGGGGCAGAATTTAATAGGGGGAGTGCTGAAATTTGATGTGTCCCTGAAAGCAGACCGGACAGAAGCCCCGGTGTTTGAGAACATCGAATTCGTGCCTGTCATAACCCATTATGAAGGCAGTTACCGCAATGTAAAGCTATACCCTCTTGACAAATACACCCGGGAGCTTGCAGAATCCCATGGAGTAAAGTCCATGAGCAAGTTCGGGTATGACTATATTTTCGAGATACTGAAAAAGAATATCAATGAAAAATATCTTGACACTGAAAAATACTATAAAGAATCAGGATATTAAAATGTTGCAGATTTGTAATGTTATGTAATATTAAAAGCAGGACAAGAAAATAATTTTGCAGTATAATATATATATCAGAAGTACAGACATTGAACTGACAGTATAAATCAACTCATGAAAGGGGATGAACCGAAAAATGCTGAAAAAAATCTTAGACGCCATATGGCAGTATTTCAAAAAGCTTGACAAAATGCTCTTTGTCGCTGTATGCGGCGTATCAGCTTTTTCGGTAGTCCTGATGTACTCTCTTGTCCATAACGGCATTACAGAAAGAAACACCAATATGTATAAAATACAGTTTGCCTGTCTCTGTATAGGAGCTGTCACAGCCCTGCTGATATCTGCTTTCGATTATCACAAATTCATAAAGCTCTGGTTTTTGTATGTCCCCGGAGCCGTGGGTCTTACACTGCTGACGTTTACCTCTCTGGTATATAAGCCTGCCGAAAACGTGGACGATGCCGCATGGATAGACTTAGGCTTCACTACTCTCCAGCCATCGGAGTTTCTGAAAATAGCCTTCATAATGTCCTTTGCCTACCATCTTTCAAAAACCGGGGACAGGATAAATCACTTCGGACGGGTCATACTCCTGTGTATCCACGGAGCAGTCCCCACTCTTATCGTAGTTGCACAGGGCGACGACGGCACCGCGCTGGTCTTCTTCTTCATGTTTGTATGCATGATCTTCGCTGCAGGGATATCCTGGAAATACATTCTCCCCTGCATAATAGCCGCCCCGGGAGCGGTCTGGATACTTTGGGACAAAATAATGCTCCCCCACCAGAAAATGAGGTTCCTTGTGCTTTTTCAGGAGGACCCCATGAGCGACCCCGAATTTGCAAATATCGCCTATCAGCAGTACTGGGGAAAGCTTGCTCTTGGCTCGGGACAGGTTTTCGGCAGAGGTCTTTTCGCAGATGACTACGTCAGCGTCCCATACGTCCGCAACGACTTTATCTTTACCTATGTGGGACAGTGCTTCGGCTTCATCGGCTGCATAACTCTTGTGGGGATCCTTGCCTATATATGTCTTAAAATAGTAGCTGACAGCAGGATCGCCAAGGACGATCTGGGCAAATATATGTGCATAGGCGTATTTGCAATGCTGTTCATACACTGCGTACTGAATCTCGGCATGGTGCTGGGAGTGCTTCCCGTTATCGGCGTCCCCCTGCCCTTTGTAAGTCAGGGCGGCTCCAGCATGGTGAGTATGTTTGTCTGCATAGGTCTTGTTATGAGCGTCTACTCCCATTCCGAGAAAAATTACCGTGTTTTCTATGATGCAAATTAGCAAGGCGGCGCCCTGCACGATTATCTACCCCCACCCATAGTTCATTCAAATGATTTAGTTTCCAAAGCCCCCTATCAAGGGGGCAATTTTTATACCGGGGCATCCCTTATTTTTTCTTGACATTCCGTGTAAAATTCTGATATAATAGTAGTGATATTAAATCCAGCAAAAGGAGCTGTTTATATGAAAAATATCGACGAAATGCTTGAAAGACTTTACGGTGCAGATGCCGTATCCGCTCAGAACGTGCGTTATTCCGGTGCAGAAAGGACCTTTTATCAGTTCTTCGGGTCAGCACAGGAGCCTATGATCTTTTCCGCTTCAGGCAGAACGGAGATCGGCGGCAACCACACCGACCACAACCGGGGAAAGGTCATCGCTGCAGCGGTAGGTCTTGATGTCATCGCCTTTGTGGTACCCTCGGACGACGGAATTATAACAATAAAATCAGAGGGCTTCCCCAAGGATTCGGTAGATACCGCCGACCTGTCCGTCCATGCCGAGGAAAAGAACTCCTCCGCTGCTCTCATAAGGGGCGTTGCGGACGGCTTTGTAAAGAACGGCTTCTCTGTCGGCGGATTCAGGGCGTACACCACGTCAAACGTACTTAAGGGCAGCGGAATTTCTTCCTCTGCGGCTTTCGAGGTACTTATCGGTACCATACTTTCCCACCTTTACAATGAGGGCAAGGTGAACATGGTAAAGATAGCTCAGATTGCACAGTATGCGGAAAACGTCCACTTCGGCAAGCCCAGCGGACTTATGGATCAGATGGCTTCCGCAGTTGGCGGGTTCATTGAGATCGACTTTGCGGACACTCAGAAGCCCGTTATTACGGAGATAGACTATGATTTCACTGCCAGCGGACACAGTCTCTGCATCGTGGACACCAAGGGCGACCATGCTGATCTCACTCCCGAATATGCGGCTATCCCTGCTGAAATGAAGTCTGTGGCGCAATTCTTTGGCAAAAGCGAGCTTCGGGACATAACCAGAGAGCAGCTCTGGGAGAAAATTTCAGAGGTGCGCACCTCCTGCGGAGACCGTGCAGTATCCAGAGCGATGCACTTCTTTGATGAAAACGACCGTGCCGACCGAGAGACGGAGGCTCTCCGAAACGGAGACTTTGACAGCTTCCTTAAGGTTGTCGCAGAAAGCGGAAACAGCTCATTTAAATATCTCCAGAACATTTTCGCGTCGGTGGACCCCAGACAGCAGGCTATGGTGCTGGGACTTTACGCCGCAGAAAGCGTGCTGAAAGGCAGAGGCGCCTGCCGTGTACACGGAGGCGGCTTTGCGGGGACGATACAGGCATTTGTTCCCAACGACCTGCTTGGCGAATTCACCGCTAAGATGGAGGGGCTTTTCGGCGCAGGGAGCTGCTATAGCCTGTATATCCGTCCCATCGGAGGATGTGCGGTATCCAAGTAAATCAATTGAAAACGGACAAAGATACGACATCTTTGTCCGTTTTTGTTGTTAAATTATCATTTAGATGATTACCTTTGTACTCTTAAAATGGATTTTTCTTTGCAAAATCAGCGGCTGCATTATTCAGTTCTTCAAGACTCATATCCTCAAAAAGATTTTGCCGCCATTTAGTATAGTCAAATTTTTCTCTGTTTATTATTGATATAAATTCTTCTGCTTTTACAACGCCTAATTCCCTGATAAGACAGTTTATGCCTTCGTTCATGATCTCAATTGTATTATTCATCTGCTTCATCCTCCAATCTTTGAATAAAATCAATAGGATTTAGATGCTTTCTTTATATATTAACATATAATAATGATTTTATCAATACATATAAAAATTTCTATGCAAAACCGCACAAAAATTACCCTATTTTTTTGTCAAAATTGCCACCATAAAAACAACAACTGCCAATCGTATATAAAGCATACCAACCCAAAAGAGGTGAAACCGATGACGGACCGACAGTTCGAGAGCAGGATAACCCTTATCCAGCAGGGCGACAAACAAGGCTTAAAGGATATCTATGTCGAGTATGGAAAAATGATCTACCAGTGCTGCCTGAATATCCTCCATGACCCTCAGGACGCTGAGGATATCACGGCGGATTTTTTCCTGAAGCTCTGGAAGATCGCCGATACATACTGCTTCGGCGGCAAGCATAAGCGCTGGCTTGTCACCATCGCCCGGAATATGTCCCTTGATCTCCTGAAAAAGCAAAGCCGCGAGCAGCTGGCTCCCGAGGATCAGGACTACGGAGCGGACAGTCCTGCCGACACTATATCAACAGAGGAAACCGTCACCGGCGGCATGGCTGTTGCGGAAGCCTTGGGACATCTTGAACAGACCGAGCGTGAAATAGTAAGCATGAGGGTACTTGCGGACATGACCTTCAAGGACATCGCCTCCGTTCTGGGAAAACCCATGGGGACGGTAACATGGAAGTACCGCAATGCTATCCTGAAGCTGAGAAAATTTGTCGGGGAGGTGAGTGACCTATGAAAATGAGTTCCAATGATATCAAAAAGCTTTACAAAGAGCATATGGAAAGGAGTGCGCCGGATATGGACGCTCTTTGGGAAAAAATTGAAAATGGTCTTGAGACCAAGACTGAAAACGGGGTCACTTCACAGCCTGTCCGCAAAAGGCTCAGCACCCCAGCATTAAAATGGGCTGTATGTGCGGCGGCACTGCTTATTATTCCAATTTCTGTAAGAATAGTAAATAACAGCTCCGGTTCAAAGGATCTTGGACTAAATATGGCTCAGACGAATGACGGTGCCAACATGAAGGACGGTGCAGCAGGTGCATCATACGACTCTGCAGAGGACGCATATGTCCCCGATCATGACTTTATCGCCGAAAGCCCTGCCAACGACATCGAAATGCCCGAAAGCGTGACAGCAGACAGAAGTCCAGTGTACTACGAGGAGCTTTTCCCTTACAGCAGCGAATCGACTGTCCCCGCTCCCTCAGGTGCGACCTCAGGTGACGATTTCTTCGTTGAGGAAAACGTCCTTGTGGAAACGGACGTCATTGTCAACGCCTATATCGACCGTGTCTACAGCAAGGGTGACACCGTCTGCTACGAGATCACTGCCGAGAATGCGGAGACCCTTGAGACTGAAACTCTTGTCATTGAAAGCGCCACTCCCTACACTATGAAAGAAGCCGGAAGCTACCTGCTCCCCCTCAAAATCGAAAACGGGGAATACCGTCTGGTATTTGAGAACGCCCCCCAGATCGAATTTGCAGAGAATGGCGGTCTGATCTTCCACAACGGATGGAGCTCACTTGACAGCAGTGATACTGTCGAGGTCATCTATCCCCAAAGCGGCATTGACGACTTTTTCTACGACAGGATGAAGTTTTCCTACAGCGCCGATATATCACCTCTTTTGGATGAGTGGAACAGAGTGAAACAAACTTAACCACAATCAATTTATACGAAAGGTAGTTGTTAATATGAAATATACTAAAAGTATCATAAGTGCCTTAATGGCAGTATCAATTATAGCAGGAACATTATCAGGCTGCTCCTCAAAAGACGAGAGCGCCAGCGGAGGCGGAAATGCAGGCGGATACAATGGAGGAGCTGCATATGATGGGGGCGGTGATCACGCACCAG
Organism: Oscillospiraceae bacterium; assembly: GCA_022508825.1. Classification (GTDB taxonomy): domain Bacteria; phylum Bacillota; class Clostridia; order Oscillospirales; family Ruminococcaceae; genus RGIG8773. The sequence goes on along the minus strand of JAFLUI010000085.1, from coordinate 2,842 downwards.
CCGCAGACAACGGCGGATATTATGAAACCACTGCAGCAACAGTGGCGGTAAATACCGAAAGACCAGGAGATGCCCTTCTCCAGCACGCTGACAGTGCATCACCCTCAGGAGGAGTCACTGTAGACGGCGGTGCTGTTAAACACCATGGTATAGGTGTTGATGATGACGGTATATACGATGAGGACTATACCTACCCGAACTCAAACTCAATGATGTTCACATATGACGAATACTTCAATACCGAGGAGTACAATACCATAACCGAGGGCGGCTTCAAGTCCGCTGTGTCCGACCCTCTGTCCACCTTCTCCATAGACGTTGACACCGCCTCTTACGCAAACACCCGCCGTATGATAGAATACGGTCAGGACGTAAATCCAAATGCAGTCCGTATCGAGGAGTTCATCAACTATTTCAGTTACGACTACCCCGAGCCAAGAACAGACGACCCCTTTTCCGTCACCACGGAGCTTTCCGACTGTCCCTGGAACGATGAAGCAAAGCTCCTTCTGGTGGGTCTTAAGGCGGAGGACATCGAACTGAGCGAGCGTCCCCCTCTTAATCTGGTTTTCCTTATAGATGTAAGCGGCTCCATGTTTTCCGACGACAAGCTCCCTCTGGTGCAGAAGTCCTTCAGTATGCTGACGGAAAATCTCACCGAGGACGACAGAATTTCCATCGTAACATATGCCGGAGAGGACAAGGTCGTTCTCAAAGGCACCAGCGGACAGGACAAGGACAGGATCCTTGAAGCCATAAACAGTCTTGAAGCGGGAGGCTCCACCTACGGCGAGGCGGGAATAAACCGTGCCTATGAGCTTGCGGAAAAATATTTCATCAAGAACGGCAACAACAGGGTCATCCTTGCAACGGACGGCGACCTGAACGTTGGACTGTCCAGCGAGGCAGAGCTTACCGAGCTTATCGAGGAGAAGCGTGAATCCGGCGTGTTCCTTTCCGTCCTTGGCTTCGGTATGGGAAACATCAAGGACAACCGCATGGAGGCTCTTGCAGACCATGGAAACGGCAACTACTCATACATTGACAGCGAGCTTGAAGCGAAAAAGGTGCTTGTAGAGGAAATGGCAGGCACTCTCTACACCGTTGCAAAGGACGTTAAGATACAGGTGGAGTTCAATCCCCAGAATGTAAGCGGGTACCGTCTTATCGGCTATGAGAACCGTGCTCTTGCAAATGAGGACTTCGCTGACGACACCAAGGACGCAGGCGAGATCGGCGCAGGACACACCGTCACCGCTCTCTACGAGCTGATAATGAACGACGGTACATGGGCAGTCCCCGAAGCGAACCTGAAATATCAGCAGAGCACCCCTACAGGCAATGCAGACGAGCTTCTGACCGTGTCCCTGCGCTACAAGCAGCCGGACGGAAATACCAGCAAGCTTCTTGCAGTCCCCGTTACATATGATGTGTACACTGCGAAAATGCCTGCAAACATGACCTTTGCGGCAGCGGCGGCAGAGTTTGGTATGGTGCTCAGAGGAAGCGAATACAGGGGCAGCGCAAGCTGTCAGCAGATACTTGACCTGCTGGAGGGATATAATTATTCCGGTGACGAGTACAAGACCGAGTTTATGTATCTTGTAAGGACAATGTTAAAACGTGGGTATTAAGCGGGAAATCAGAGGGAATTATGAGATATATTTCTGTTAAAAAGATACTCATACTATTCAGAATTATTGCAATATCCGCGATTGCCGGATCAGTTTTAGTTATTGGCTTGCTTTATTTCGGTTACAGAAACCATCAAAAGAAATTTTATGAAGAAGCATACAGCCATTTTAACGAGGTCTATGAATATATACTTGAAAACAAAGAGGTATATAAGGAGTTTTCGGAATATCAGATATCCCTGCTGAATGATGACAATACACACTTTGATATTGAACGTAAGGGCGATATGCAGGAAATGAGGGACATTGTTTTCCTGCCTTTTAATTCTGCAGCTGTTGGAACAAATAGTTCTTCAGGAGAAGTCAGTGTGTGGTTCTATTTACATATGCCGTCATATGAGATCAACTGTTACTATTGCCCAAACGTTATCATCAAAGAGCCCGAAGACGACTGGTCAAAGGTTATTGACGATCACATCTGGATAGTTTTTTTCAGAACAGCATATTAAACAGACTTAATTAGCATAGCTTACCCTCCCGATCGCAGTACAGTAAGCCTTGAAAACAGTCTGGAAGATAAACTAATACAATAGCCCTGCACATAAAGGAGGGTCCGTCAATATGAAAAAATCATGTATCCCGCTTTTAGTTATGAGCGTGATCTCTTTTATGATCTCTGCATATGCAGCAATAGAATACATTCATTCAATAAATACCAAATCCCAGCTGACCGATATTGAGAGAACTATTGAAAACGGTATTGCATTGGATCTTGCGCAGGTCGCAGTCGAAGTATCCTTATTTTTTGACACTGTGGTATTTGCTGCTGCTTTGATCCTTGGAATATGCGGACTTATAGGCATTCTGAAAAAGGGACGGTTATCAATATTGTGCATTATTTTAGACAGCGTTCCTCTGGCATATATATTTTTCGGAGTGATCGACTTTTTGATAAAAAGATCAGACTTGTATAAGGATTATATGTTGATATTACTTTATTTAGCCCTATATATGGCAGGAGCGGTCATTGCTTTCAGGGGACGAAAAAATATTTAAAAGCCTCTTTCCTCTCTCTTCTTTTTCATATCAATATAAAAGGCGGATACCAAAAAAAGGTATCCGCCACATTTTTAAAATAAAAAAAGATAACCGCCTTGCCGCCATGTGAAGCATAAAACCCGCACTCGGCAGGTGGGCAACAGCCCATC
>JAFLUI010000084.1 GCA_022508825.1 Oscillospiraceae bacterium | reverse complement strand
CCCCTTGATAGGGGGCTTTGCTATCTAAATCGTTTTGGCTCACTAAGGGTGGGGGTAGATAATCGTGCAGGGCGTCGCCTTGCTAATCCATATTGAAATTATCTACTACCTTGTCAAATTTTTCGAGGTATTTGCTTTCCCTGTCCGATGCGGAGGATCCCCCTCCCATTTGTGCAAGCGTATTATCATCGGCAAAAAGAGTCAGAAAAGCCCTCAGTTTTTCTTCCGAAAGCCCGTCAATAACACTGTAAGCTAATTCCTGAAGGCTCATAACGATCATCTCCTCACAAATACATTATAACTTTTTTTGCCCACATTGTCAATAGCTTTTTCTACAAATATGTAAAACGGACACGTCAGAAACCGCAGAAATTTAGTCAATATGACAGTGCCGCTTCCGTATGTATTTTTCAGGAAATTTATTTTTGTGGAACTTCACTGATTTCTCAGTCAAAAGATAAAAAAATATGTGCGGGACAAACAAATTTTAACAAAATATTTTTATCCGTCTACAATTTGCAGAAACGTCTCCTGCGGGGTATACTGATAATATAATAAATCTTAAGGAGACACCAACTATGAGCACAGTAGAAGAAAAACGCCGCAGAACTTATTTTATCGTAGCAGTAGGACTTATGTCCGCGCTTGTTTATGTGGGAAATTTCATGTCGATTCCCCTCAGCAATGAGACCCGGATACATTTTGGAAATTCCATGTGTCTTTTAGCAGGACTGCTTTTCGGCGGAGTAAGCGGAGGGCTGTCCTCCGGAATAGGCGGAGCGCTGTACGACCTTTTCAATCCGCTCTATACACTGTCAGCGCCCTATACATTTTTCTCCAAATTTTCAATGGGGTGGGTGGCAGGAAAGCTGAACCGTTCAGGGATGAAGAACGAACTTGCACGGACGATCATTGCAGCCATCCTCGGACAGATAACATATATCATCCTATATCTTGGAAAGGCATTTGTGGAACAGCTTATACTTGGAAATCCCGCTCAGACTGCTGCAGCAGTTATGCTGACAAAAGCATCTGCCTCCTGCATAAATGGAGCTATCGCAGTGATAGTGGCTGTTCCGCTGTCCATCGCACTCAAAAAGGCACTGAAAGCCTCGGGATTTGCATCCCTCATTGAAGGAAAGCATGAAAGCAAGGGATATTTCAATCCGCTGACCACCTGTCTGACCGTTTTTGCCATCGTCGTTATAGCCGGATTTGCCATCCGTCTTTCCGCGGACAGCAAGATCAAGAGCGCCGAAGATGCCAAGGAAGCCGCTTACCAACAGCAGATCGACGAGCTCAGCGAAAAGCTGGATAATCTCTATGCCCAGCTTGGAGTGGACCTTCCCGAACCGGAACCTGAGCCTGAACAAACCAAATAAAAACAGGGGCTAAGACAGCCCCTTATTTTTTTGACTCTTTTTCGACTTTTCTTTTTTCTAACAGATTACCTATAAAATCGAATATCAGGGTGCACATACATAAAATAATAAATGTCAACAAGAAAGTGATTATCCAATTTGTTTTATACATTGCGTGAATAATAATCGTTATTGCTCCTGAGGAAATACAGATATCTATTATAGCCAACTTAAAGAATGCATACCACCTTTGTTTCTCACAACCAATAAAATTACAAAGATAAATGCCGAATGCTATACACATAGCATTCGTTAATGACGAAATTGCTATAAAAAGATAATTTACAATATAGGGAGCATCAATTATTAAAGCCATTGCAAACATAACGTTCAATATTGGAACTGCAAGTAAATAAGAACAAACAAAACTAAATTTATTTTCAGCCTTTTTTCTCAATTGTTCATTCAATTGTTCATTTTCTGCTTTATAAGCAGCTTTCACAGAATAGGCTTTCAGATCATTCACCATCTGAGGGTCGCCAAAGCGTATTGCTCTTTCGTAATTATTATTATGTTGGTAATCTACAGCAACATCAGCCAGATCAGCTTCTCGGCTGACATGAACATCTGCCATCAGCTTTCCAAGATACGCCCTGCCGTTTTCCGGGTCTATGTCAAGAACTCTTTCACAGTATTGCTTAGCCTGTTCCCATTTTCCGTCCTCCAGAAACATGAACGCTCGTTTCAGGAGAGACCCCACCGATGCAGACTCATGTTTTTCATTATATCCGCTGCCGGAATTACCGTCCATTGGTACCGTCTGTTTCGTCCCGCAGTATTCACATACATAGATGCTTACACCCTCCCGGACATTCAGGACAGCATCGCACATTTTACATTTGAATATTGCCATAATATCGCCTCATAATTTAAATTGCCTCTTATTTTTTGATTTTCCCTCAGCTTTTCGCTTTCCTAAACGGTCGCCTATAAATCCTCCAATCAATGAGCATATAGATAAAATAATAAACGCTTTCCAGAAAATATCTGCCCAATCATTTCTTCCCAATTTCATTACAGAAACAATAAGCGCAATTGAACCTGAAGTTATACAGTTATCCATTATAACTGGTATATAGCGTACAGATGGACGTTGCTTATCAATACCTATAAAATTATACAGATAACTATTGCATGATATACACAAAATATCAATTACTGAAATAATTGCAATAATAAAATAATTAACAATGTTAGAATTGCTAAAAAAAGACACCAATGCCAATAGAAAACAATATATTGGCATTGTAAGTATAAATTCGTAAATAGAAGTATATTTATTTTCAGACATTTTTCTTAGCTGATCATTCTCTGCTTCGATTTTCTTTTCTTTTTCAAGCTCTTTACATTTCCATGCCAGTTCATCTGCATCCTTATACCCTGCCACTGACCGGAATTGATCCGCCGCCTGACGGTAATCATTTGCCAAACGAGCGCTGTCCATGAGCCTCACAGCTAAATTATAAGCAGCTTCAATAGCATATGCTTTCAGATTACTCACTAACTGAGGATCACCGAAGCGTATAGCCTTTTCAAAATTATTATAGGGTCTGTAGTCCACGGAAATTTCAGCCAGATCAGCTTCACGTCTGACCTGCACATCTGCCATCAGCTTTCCAAGATATGCCCTGCCGTTTTCAGGGTCTCTGTCAAGGACTTTTTCACAGTATTGCTTAGCCTGTTCCCATTGTTCGTCCTCCAGAAACATGAACGCTCGTTTCAGGAATGATTCCACCGATGCAGAGTCTTTTTCTTTATTATGTGCGTTTTCCTTACGATCGCTGCCGGACATAGCCGCAATATCGCCGCTGTCCAGTGTTACCGTCTGCTTTGTACCGCAGTATTCGCACTCATAGATGCTTACACCCTCACGGACATTCAGGACAGCATCACACATTTTACATTTGAATATTGCCATAATATCGCCTCAAAATTCAAATTGTCCCAAACGCTCAGCCTTTGGGACAATTTGCAATATGCTTTTAATAAAGAAGATTCAGCAGCTTGCGCTTCTCCTGAGCAAACTCGCTCTCGGTGATAACGCCGTTGTCAAGCATTGTTTTCAGCTTCTTGACTGCTGTCTCGAAGTCGTCCAAAGATACATCCTTGCCGTCCTTGTCAATATCATTATTAACTATAGGAGGCTCGGAGACCTTTTCTTCCTCCGGCTTAGATTCAGCCTTAGGCTCCGGCTTGGGCTCTTCCTTCTTGGGAGCGGGCTTGGGCTCGTTCTTTGCACTGAGCTTCTTAGCGATCTCCACATTGGTATTGAGCTCCTCAATAGAACCCTCAAACTGCTTCTTAGCAGGCTTTGCAGGAGCGGGCTCGTCTTTGTCTTCCGGCATCTGCGGAACAGCAAGCTCCTCGATATCTGCGGGCTTCTTCTGGAGTATTTCCTCGGGAAGACTTGAATCTAACGATTCCTCATCAGGCTCGGATTCAATGGATTCCATAAACATATCCGCAGGTGTCTCCTCAGCGTGTATGCCAAGGAACTCATCCAGACTGAGTATATCATCAACTGTAATAGAACCCTTAGTATCGATTCCCTCAATAGCCGGTGCAGGCTCCGATTCAGCAGCAGGCTTCGGCTCGGGCGCAGGAGCGGGCTTCGTAGGTAAAGCCTTTGCAGGAGCAAGCTTCAGTGCAGATGCGGGATCGGACTTCTTCGGCTTCGGCTCGGGCTCGGGCGCAGGTTTTGGCTCGGGTTTAGGCTCCGGTGCAAGTGCAGGAGCTGGAGCCGGCTTTGGTGCAGGCTTGGGCTCCGGTGCAGGTGCAGGAGCGGGAGCCGGCTTTGGCTTAGGCTCCGGTGCGGGTGCAGGAGCGGGAGCCGGCTTTGGTGCAGGCTTGGGCTCCGGTGCAGGTGCGGGCTCAGGTTTAACTTCAGCCTTTGGAGCCGGTTCTTCCTTAACCTCAGGAACAGGCGGCTTTTCCAGGGATTTTTTGAAATCCTTATAACCGCTTGTCATGCTCTCAAACTCGTCATCCGCCGCCTTCTTGCGTGACTCAAGATCCTTGAGCTTCTGGTTTTTCTCATTAGCGCGCTGTACTTCAAGCTTTGCTTCAAGCTCTTTTTTGGCTTCTGTAAGTACCTCTACTATTTCCGCACTATTAGAAAAATTAGGCAAAATAATTCTTTTACGGGTTATAACACTTTTAGTGGTGTCATCACACTGGATATAAATAGGACTGTTGCGGTTGCCTCTGTTGATCTCGATCTTGGTGATCTCCTCAAGACCGCAGGTAAAACGCATATAGTTGGGTCCTTCTTCCTTTGTTCCCTTCTGCTCCCATATATATGCCACACCGTAAATATGCATGGCGGTAATGGTAATATTTACATCCTGAGGTTTTGAGAGCATATTCTCCCTGTAGCTGGACTCAAAATGTGCAAGACTCTTTTCAGAATAAACACTTGCCTGATTATCCATAAGCAAACACCACTTTCCTATTGTTTGATTATCATTAATATTATAACATATATTCTCAAAGCAGTCAAACATTATTAAAAAAAATAAGTGCAGAAATTTAAGCAGTTTTTTTTGATGATATGCACAATCAGAGCTTTGATATGCGTCAAAGCTCTGATTATTTAACGATACTATCTTATTTTATATCTTCGATAGCTTTAACGGCAAGATCAAGAAAATCTCCCGTAAAGTCCTCAATAAGACCCATATCGCAGTTATGGGTAACATCGGGATTGATCGGTATCCTGCCCAGAAGAGGGATGTCCTTTTCCTCGCAGACTGCATCGATGTGACTGTCGCCGTAGAGGAATATCTTCTTTCCGCAGTCGGGACATTCCACATAGCTCATGTTTTCCACAACGCCTACTATGGGGATATTCATAAGATGAGCCATACCCACAGCCTTGTTTACTATCATAGCCACCAGATCCTGAGGTGTTGACACGATTATGATGCCGTCCAATGGGATAGACTGGAAAACGGTAAGAGGAACGTCTCCTGTTCCCGGAGGCATATCCACGAACATATAGTCAACATCGCCCCAGATAACGTCTGTCCAGAACTGCTTTACCACTCCGGCAATGACCGGACCTCTCCACACTACGGGATCCATAGGATTTTCCAGCAGCAGGTTTACCGACATGATCTTTATTTCATTGCGGGAGATGGCAGGGATGATGCCCTCCTCTGTACCCCTTGCCCTGCCGTCTATGCCGAACATCTTGGGGATCGAAGGACCTGTAATATCCGCATCCATAACGGCTGCCTTATATCCCTTGCGGGAGAACAGTGTTGCCAGCATACCGGTTATCATGGACTTTCCCACGCCGCCTTTTCCGCTGACGATGCCGATGACCTTTTTGACCTTGCTCTGCGGGTTCAGCGGTTCAATAAAGCTCTGGGGAGAAGTTCTGTCGCCGCAGCTCTCTCCGCATGAGGAGCAGTCATGTGTACATTCACTCATTTTAATTTTCCTTTCAGAATGTTATTACAACTTCGTTCTCGTCCTTAAGCTTGGAAGCGGGGATGAGATTGCCCTCTAACTTTTCGCCGTTGAGGACGATGGAGGAAACTCCGCTTTCCTTATGGGAAGGATTGTTGAATGTCATTGAAAGCTGCTTGCCTCTGAATGTCTTTTCAACAGTGTAGCTGTCCCACTCGGAAGGGATAGCAGGGTCAACAACAAGACCCTCAGCGTTAGGACGCATACCAAGGATACCCTCAACGCATCCTACCATAACAGTGGACGCTGTACCTGTCAGCCAGTGAACGTGTGAACGTCCCTCGAAAGGTGAGCGTGTGGACTCTGTGAACTGTCCGTGAGCGTAAGGCTCGATAACACGAATCTCAGCCTTGTCGTTCATAGCAGCGGGAGAGGACTCCATGAAGTACTCGAAAGCCCTGTTGCCGTGTCCGAGAAGGGACTCTGCAAGGATAGCCCAGCCCTGTGACTGTGAGAAGATACCGCCGTTTTCCTTTGTATCGGGGTTGAAGATGTGCATGAGCGCACCGTCAAAATAATGCTTTACATAGGGAGGTTCAAGAAGCTTTACGCCGTAAGGAGTGTTGAGTATCTCGTGAACGGAGTCCATGGACTTCTCAGCCTGCTCTTTGGAAGCAAATCCGGAGATAACGCCCCAGCTCTGAGGATTGAGCCACATATTAGCCTCGGGATCCTTCTTGGCGCCGACGATAACGCCGTCCTCACGGATACCGCGGATCCAGCGATCCTCATCCCAGCACTCGGACAGTGACTTGCCAAGCTTGCCCTGTACCTCGTCGATATACTTAACGTACTCTGCGTCGTTCTTCATCTCGGCATAGCCTTTGATAACGGTCATAGCGTAATAGAGCTGGAACGCAACGAATGTGGACTCGCCCTTCTTGCCCATACGCAGACAGTCGTTCCAGTCAGCGTGAAGACCTGCAGGCATATCGTGATCGCCAAGGTGCTTCATGGAGAAGTCGATGGCTCTCTTAAGGTGCTCGTAAACAGTACCCTCACCGCCGTTTGAATAAGGGATCACCTCGTCAAGGAAGGCAGTGTTTCCGCTTTCACCGATGTACTTGAAAATAGTGGGGAACAGCCAGAGAGCATCATCCGCACGATAAGAGGGGTGACCTGTTTCCTTTGCGTAATCGGAGTTGGGATTGTCCTCCTCGGGAGCTTTTTCATGACCCGCGTTGTGGTCGAATTTTACCAGAGGCAGACCTGCTCCGTTGTCTACCTGAGCAGAGATCATGAATCTGATCTTATCCGCAGCCATTTCGGGGTCAAGGTGGATGATACCCTGAATGTCCTGAACGGTGTCACGGTAGCCGTAGCCGTTTCTCAGACCGCAGTAGATAAAGGAAGCCGCTCTGGACCAGATGAATGTGATGAAGCACTGGTAAGCGTTCCATACGTTTATCATGTTGTTGAAAGCCTCGCTGGGAGTGTTGATCTGGAAGTTGGAGAGCTTGCCGTGCCAGTATTTCTTAAGCTCTCTTATCTCAGCCTCAACCTTGCCGGAAGCCTTGTACTCTTCAAGGATAGCAGCAGCCTCGGCGCTGTTTCTCTGACCCACGATGTAGATAAGCTCTATGGAGCCTCCTGCACCGAGAGTTACCGCAGACTGGAGAGCTCCGCAGGCATTTGCATTGTAGTTGAGGACGTTGTCGCATCTTCCGCTTTCAACAGCGATAGGGTTAGCCAGAGTTCTGTATGCACCCACAAAGTGGTTCAGGTCTCCGTTATAGCCGCAGACATCAGCGCCCACCATGCCGAAGAAGCGCTCTCTGTGGTTTGAGCCTGTAGAGTCCGTGCCGCTGTTTTCATTGATGTGCTGAACGATGCGGTTCTCGTCAAAGGATGTTCTTGTAATGAACTGAGTGTACTGGAGGTTTACCTGATCCTGCTCATAGTTGTTGTCGTTCGTAAACTCACAGAAGCCGTAAACGGACAGCTTTCTGGGCTTGTCTGAAAGGTTTGTGATAACAGCTCTCCACACCTCATAGGTCTTTCCGAGGGGAACATAATATGTAACCTCGGACAGAACCTTTGCATACTCTGCGGAGATAACGGTATAAGCTGTACCGTGGCGGCATTCGCTCTTATACTGGTCAAGAGGCTTGCCTACAGGCTGCCATGAAGCAGACCAATAATCTGCAGTGTCATTATCGCGGATATAGATAAATCTTCCGGGGAGGGCGATATTTGTATTGAAGCGGTAACGGAGGATACGTCCGTTAGCGCCTGATTTAACAAAGCTGTAACCCTCTGCGTTGTTGGAGATCATAGCACCGTATTCGGGTGAACCCAGGTAGTTTGCCCAGGGTGCGGGGGTATTTGGCTTGGTAATTACGTATTCCTTTTTTTCAAGGTCAAAATGTCCGTAATTCATTAAACACACTCCTTTTCATAGCAGCCTGCAGGCTGCAGTACATTCATAATGGTATTTTAACATAATCTTTAAATTTTTGCAAGGGGTTATCAAAAAAATTCACAATTTCAAGAGATTTTTTTGTTATGATTTTGGCAAGATGTTCAACAAAGGCAAAATATGTAAGTTTTTTCAATGTAATCTTGACATATCAGGCTGACGGCGTTATAATGTAATAAATCAAATTGCATAACTTTAAGGAGGTCACAAGCATGAAAGTATTATTTATAGGCGGAACAGGAATAATCAGCATGGCAATAACCAGACTCCTCGCCGAGCGGGGCGACGAGATTTACCTGCTCAACAGAGGGAACCGTAACGATACACTCCCGGAAAATGTGAAGACCATCAAGTGCGACATCTCCGACGAGGCGGAAGCCGCCAAGCTTCTGGAGGGCATGAGCTTCGACTGCGTCGGCGAGTTCATCGGATTTGTCCCATCCCAGCTTGAACGGGACTACAGGCTTTTCAAGGATAAGACAAAGCAGTTTATCTATATCAGCTCTGCCTCTGCTTATCAGAAGCCTCCCAAAGGGTATGTCATCACTGAGGACACTCCTCTTGAAAATCCCTACTGGGAGTACTCCCGCAACAAAAAAGCCTGTGAGGACTACCTTATGGAGCGTTACAGGCAGGACGGCTTCCCCGTTACTATCGTCCGTCCCAGCCACACCTACGACGAACGGAGCGTACCTCTTGGAGTCCACGGAGATGGCGGAAGCTGGCAGGTGGTAAAGCGCATCAAGGAGGGAAAGCAGGTCATCATACACGGCGACGGAAGCTCCCTCTGGACCATAACCCACAACAGCGATTTTGCCAAGGGCTTCGTGGGTCTGATGGGAAATCCCAAGGCTATAGGAGAAGCCTTCCATATAACCTCGGACGAAAGCGTAAGCTGGAACCATATTTATCAGTCAATAGCGGAAGCTCTGGGCACGGAACTAAAGCCCTATTATGTTTCCTCGCAGACACTTGCTGACATGAGCAGTTACGATTTCACAGGCAGTCTTATCGGAGACAAGGCAAACTCGGTGGTATTCGACAACAGCAAGCTTAAAAAGCTGATGCCTGATTTCAAAGCGGAGGTATCCGCAAAAGAGGGCATCAGACGCACGATAGAGTATGTCCTTGCCCATAAGGAATGTCAGAATGAGGATAAAGAATTTGATGAGTGGTGCGACAAGGTCATAGCCGCTCTTGAAAAAGCAAAGGAGGCTGTGTTTGAAAATTAAAATTTTCAAACTACGAGTTTTGTTTTCCTCGCTGCCGCTCGTAATTTTGCTGTCGCAAAACCACAAAACATCGTATAGAAAGGAGGACACATTTTCCCTGCCGGGAAAATGGTCATAATATGGAAACTTTTTTAGATCTTGCAACGAAAAGATATTCCGTGAGGAAATTTGACGGCAGACCCGTCAGTCACTATGTTCTTGAACTCATTTTAGAAGCAGGAAACAGGGCTCCCACCGGATGCAACAATCAGCCTCAGAGGATATATGTCATCGAGAGCGAGGAGAACCTCGCCAAGCTTAATAAGCTCAGCAAATGCATTTTCGGGGCAAAGACGGTACTGCTCTTTGCCTACAATACCGATGAGGACTGGAAAAATCCCCTTGAAGAGGGCATCCGATCAGGAGTCCAGGACGTGAGCATCGTGGCGACGCACATCATGCTCGATGCCTGGGAGCTGGGTGTGGGCACCTGCTGGGTAAATTACTTTGCCAACTCACAGCTTGAAAAGGAGCTGGGACTTCCGGAAAATGAAAAAGCAGTGCTCCTTATGCCAATGGGGTATCCCGCCAAGGATTCCACTCCCCTTGACCTGCACAGCACTTACCGTGACATCAATGAGACCATACGGTTTATATAAAAACGAAGCAGGCAGCATACTTCATGTACGCTGCCTCTTTTTTATCTTACAATATGCTCTGCGACAAACCTGTTGAAGGACTCCTCGTCCATGGGTCTGCCGTAATAATACCCCTGTATCTGGTCGCATTTGGCTTCCTTAAGGAACTCCGTCTGTGCCTCCGTCTCAACGCCCTCGCATATGACCTTCATTCCGAGACGCTTTGCCATTGCTATTATGCTTTCAATGACCGCCTTGTCGTTGTCGTCAAGCTCGGCGTGCTTAAGAAATATCTTATCTATCTTAAGAGTGTCAATGCTGAGTGAGCTGATAACATTCAGCGAGGAATATCCCGAGCCGAAGTCGTCCATGGACACCTTTATCCCATTGTCACGACAGTATTTTATCAGCGAATCCGCCCTGTCAAAATTGTTCATGTAGATATTCTCTGTCAGCTCAAAATCCACAAGGTTTGGCGGGACATCAAATTCATCAAACAGGGACTTTATATAAGGTACTATATTATCCTGCTGGAAATGCACCCTTGACACATTCATCGATATCGGGAACACGGGAAGCCCCGCGTCAAGACGTCCCCTGATATATTTGAATACCTGACGGTAAACGTAAAAGTCAACGTCCTCTATATTCCCGTTTTTCTCAAAGACAGGGATAAACTGATCCGGATATATAAAGGAACCGTCCGGCTTCTGCCAGCGGACAAGCGCTTCTGCGCCGTAAAGAGTGTCGTCAGAGCAGTTTACCTTAGGCTGATAATAGACCTTCAGGTCGTGGTTCCTGATAGCCTTTGGAAGCTCATTGGTCAGATATTCGTGATATTTTATCTCCTCCATCATCTCGTCCGAGAAGACAAGAGGCTTGGTCATATTCGCTTTTTTTGCAGTCTTTCTGGCAAGATTGGCATGAGCGATGGCTGTTGCCGCCGTAGTTTTAGGGTCTCTTACATAGCAGATGCCCGTATTCACGCGTATCCTTACATCGGGACAGCTTTCATGCAGCAGCCTGCAGACCTCTTCATTTATTTCCTGAACAAATTTATCGAAAAAGGGTATGGCTTTCTCGGGAACGTTTGCAGCCGTTACGAAGTAATCCGCATGAGCCCGGCATATAATGATCTCAGCGTGCTTTGATGCACCCTCATATATAGCCCGGGACGCAATTTTAAGCAGCTCGTCTCCTTTTCTGTAGCCATAGGTCTCGTTTATCAGCTTGAAATGATGGATATCCATATAGACTACGGCAATAGGCGAACCGTCCAGCATTTCCAGCAGCTTTTCATCAAGCATCTCTGTAAAAGCGGAAAAAGACATAAAGCCTGTGATCGGGTCTTTGCCATTGCCTGTTCGTGTTTCGGTAAGGGTCAGATTGAGCTTATACAGATAATGACATATAAAATTCGCGCATACCGTCAGTGCGGAGATCTCTCCCTCGCTCCAGTCACGAATTTCATCAAAGTCAACAAGGTCAAGAACGCCTACGAAGTCGCGTCCGCTGTACATGGGTACCTGAATCATGCACATAGGAGCATTTGGGACACGTCCTATAAACTTCGGAGCGCTCTGGTCTCCCCCTGCCTTATAAACATAGCAGCCATGGGAGAAATTTTCCATTACGCCTTCCCAGACATCCTCGTCAAATGTGATGGTCTCATTTATACGCTTTACCTTTGTAGGATCATTCAGGGATTCATATGTATATCTGAGTGAGCATGGACGCGGACATATCTCCCGTATGCTTACGCAGGACACGCCGAAGGAGACCCGCAGTTTCTCAATGATGTCAGAAACAGCGCTTTCGGTGCCTTTATTCGTAAGCGCATCGGAAACATATTCTATAATCGAAAGACACTCAGACACTGTAAGGCTTTCCCGTGCCATAATATCACTCCCCTCCGACCTTATCTGCTGTATAACATCCTGCTAATTGTCAATACAGCCGTTATATGATTAATTGTACCATACTCGTCAGCTGTTGTCAATTACGAAAAAATTAATAATGTCTTTCTTAATGTAGTGCTACAATAGATATTGGACAAAAGGTAAAAAAATAGTTGAGAGATAGAC
>JAFLUI010000083.1 GCA_022508825.1 Oscillospiraceae bacterium | reverse complement strand
AGCCTTGATGATAAATATGTTTATCACAAAAATCCAGACCCTTACAAGTACAATGAAGAAATCGAAATGGACCCGGAGTACAATACATACCCCCAGGGAAAGTCCACTCATTTCATTTTTCCGTGTATGCATGCTGATTTCAGGAACGTAAAAAGAGCGGAATCCGGTTTCAAGGCGCTGTCCGTTTATGCACACACTCCTAATTCGGACTACAGTTCTGAAAAAACGATACTCATAACTACCGACCATTGTGATCCCGGATTTATTGATAAGATCGAGGACGCTCTTGCTGATGTATATCTGACAGGAAATCTTACAGCAGCGATCATGCTTTGTACAGATGACGGCTTGGTCAATGTTCCGATTTATATGAACCGCAGATGGGACAGACCCTCTGTAAGGCTGATGAATACGCAGGATATTATTGAAAATCTCGGCTCCCCCATATTATTCGGGGAAGCTTATTATGATTTCGGCGGTCCCGGTGAAATAAAAAAATATAGTATAAACATCAATTCAGAATCAGAAATCTTTATCCAGGAAAGTACAAATTATAAAGCAAAAATAGTTAAAGGCTATGCTGCCAGAAAATTTATCAAAAGCTTGCTGGATTTCGATAGATATGCTCCGGATGATATCGAATACCGCATGATGGACGCAACGACATACTACGCCCATTTTTCCCAAAGAGATTATAAAAGCTTAACTTATGTTGACGCTCCGGGCAACTACTACGGCAGAACACTGATACAAATATTTAAGGACCTTATCGGAAATTTATAATACTGTTCTTACTCTGAATAATAGACCTTGTCTGTGTTTCAGGTCAAGAATAGTATAAAAACGTATTACAGACAATAAAACACGGCGTTCACGGTCAATATCGTGAACGCCGTCAGTATTGGGGTGTTTATTTTTCGGGATAGAGATCAACAAAAAATTCTCTGGTATTCTGCCCCGCTGTAAACTTTTCGAAATCCTCCTCGAAGCTCTCGCTGCTTTCCTGACCAAGCAGTGCCCTGTAGTAACCTACCGCACGGAGCACATTTTCCAGCTCGTGAGCCTCAAAGCTGCCGGGATAATAGTAGCACTCCCGGGTCAGTCCGTACTTTTCCGACATGGGGACTACAAAGTCAGGGAAAAGACCTTTTGAACTTTTCTTCATATCACTTTGTAATACAGCCACACTTTCAAAAGCCTTTTTCCAATTTATGAACGATCTGAGCCTTTTATTTTTGCTTCCCTGCAGTCTGAATTTTTTCTTCAGCAATTTGAATTTTTTCTCTTTCAATGAAGGTCTGCGCAAAAAGTACCGATCATACAGATTCAGCCTGTTTGCATAGCTCTGATAACGGTTTATGCGGCCCTCCCTCTGCTCGAATTTTACGGGATTGAATTCCAGAGACCAGTGTACTACCTTGCGGCAGTAAACATGGAAGTCAAAGCCCTCCTGTCCTATTGATGTGGTAATGAACTGCAGGGGTCTGAACGGGGAATTGAACTTCTGTATTTTTCTGCTCAGAGTATTTGCCTTTGCCGTATCAGTCAGGGCCTTATTTCCTTCATCACCGGTCTTATTTTCTCCATCATAGTGTCCTATTGCAAAGGATACCGGCATTTCCACCGGTTTGTCATTCTTTACTCCTGTTTTAATATGATAATAAGGATTATTGCCGATGATCTCGTGAAATGATTCCGCTGCGGGTTTATCGTTATTTTTTTTGTTTTTAAGTATGGGAATATACTCAAAATATTCGTCCAGTACACTGTCGATGCAGCCGTCGGTGCCATAATTCATGATCATTTCATACAGGCTGTATCCTTTTGAATATGCAGCAAGCACAAGCAGGGAATCATGCTTTGTCATGTATCTGAAATATGACACGCAAAAATTTTCTATACCATACTTTTTTCCATCATAGAACTTCTTATCGTCCGCTTTACTGTAATATGCCGCATCGTTTTCTGTACAAAAGATATTTTTATGCTCCATAGCATATCTGCAGGGGGAACCGTCTATACGTTTGCCGTTATCATATTGTTCTTTATCATACTCATACAGATCGAAAAAAATATTCGCCTTTAGTTTATAGCCGAATGTTAAAAGATCGCAGATGCTGATGTGGTTACTGCTTTCGGGCGTTATCGGAATGGAAACATCACGCATTCTGCGCACAAGCTCATATCCGGACTCAGACATCTCCCTGCTTTGTGAGGAGGGCTGTCCGTGCGCTCTGCGCGATTCCTCATAGTATGCTTCCGAAAATCTGCGTGATCCTATTCCGTAACGCTTTTTGATATCCTCAACAGTCCTGCGTTCTGCCTCATAGCTAAGAAGCATACTAAGACTTCTGGTGGTCATATTATAGTCCGAAAAAAACAGCCGTTTTGATATACCTCGTTTTCCTTCAAACACGCCTGATAATTTCACATCTCCCCGAGAGGGCGGGATAAACAGCAGCTTATGAAGCTCCTCCTTATCAAAAAGCACCCTGAAAAGCCCGGCGATCCTTGCATTATAAAGCAGTCCGTTATCAGCCTCATCATTTTTCCCGTCAGCAAAAAGCTTCTGATAATTCACAATGCGTTCCTTTGACAGGGTATGGGTGTATTTTTCATCCAGTATACCATCCAGTGTTTTATACTCTCCTTGTTTGAAAGAGAAAAATGCAGGCGTACTTTTGATAAAATCCTTTCTGAGCAGGACATCGTCCCGGTCTTCCCGGTCGTCTTCAAACACCTTGACAGGCATTCTGCGAAGCTCCCTGCGCAGGATATCATTCCATTCGATCACCTTATTTTCTTTATCATTGATACTTATCTGATTTCCGGACATATATCTTTCCACTCTTGATACGCCGGCAGCTCTCAGCATTTCCGATTGTCTTCCGATATACTTTTTATAAAGCGGGACGTCACCTTTATAATGCTGCGCCCTGCCGATGACAGAGAATTTACGCCTGTTTATTTCTTCCCATTCTTCGAACCATTTGTCAGGATCCATGTCATCGTAGATCAGATAGCTGATGATCTTTTTAAATTCATAATAAATATCGGTCTTTTGCTCAATATACCGCTGGGCGTTATCAATATTGTTATTCTGTCTGCTGACATTCGTATAAGAATCTGCATCGTTGTCACGGTAGATATTTTCACGTTCACTGAGCTTTGTATGAAACCTGAACGGCGTAGCGCTCATAAGCACGATTTTGTGATCGCCATGTATCAGCTTCTCTGAAACAATTTCCATTTCTGTATCGCTTTTAGTATTCCTGAATATATCCGAGTAATTCTGTATCTCGTCCGCAAGTATAAGGTCAAATTTGAGCCTGCTCACACTTAACAGGGTCATGCATTGTCTTGCTATACGGAGAGCCTCACTGCAGAGCTCGTCGGAAAAATAATCCGTTATTTTATTTTTATTGTCATCATTTGCCGCAGAAAGATCCGGAGTGCCGACATTCATATATGAACAGATATCACTGAGTATTTTTGCAGACCATGTATTCGGATAGCCATGCGCTATTGCCTCCAGACATCCTGCAAATTGTTCGCGGGAAAGATTTGAGTGATGAACAGAATAAAAACGAGGATCAAAATATTCATAGAACTGATCATATAGCTTTTCCTTTTTTTTGTTCCATTCACTATCAAAGCTTGCTTCAAAATCTTTTTTAAAGCTATTGAATAAATTCTGATCCTTATTATTAAGATCATATGCGGCTGCCGCTAAATTTTCTTTTGCTTTTTTTTGCTTGCTTGTGAAATCCTTGACGGAATGCCGATCCCACTTATATACCTTTCTGAAAAGAAGCTCATCCGTACCATTAACATCGCCTGTCAGAAGGAAATATGCATATGCAAGCTCCTCAGCCTGTCCGCTGGAGGTGAAATTTATAGTAGTTGACGGGGTAAGGGTATGTACGCGGACTCTTTTTGTATTGTTTGCCGCAGACGGGGCATCCAGCAGCGGCAAAAAAGCAAGGGACAGCCTGTACGATCTTTTTTCATCAAATTCGACGGGTCCGTTTGCCGATCTTTTTATCTCATTTTCAAGCTTTCTGACATTTTCCTTCGCCAGAGCTGCACTTCCGCATATATATCCTACATTTATTTCTTCATGATCTTTAAGCATTTTAACAATGACCGATGCTGCTGTAACAGTTTTGCCAAGCCCCACCTCGTCTGCAAGAAGAAAGCGTTTTTTTCCTTTCTTCATGCGGTCATATATGAGCTGTGAGCCGTCATTCTGATATTCTATTTTACTCATCATTATCTTCCTTTCAAAAAATTGTCTATGAAGCCCTTATAATCCGGTTCTTTTGAATTTCTGGGCACGCCCTTGATCTTTTCTAATTCGAGGCAGAATTTATCATCATCTTTGTATCTTGATGACAGCTCCATTATTTCTTCAAATATGTAATTTTTGCCCATTTTATACGGAGACGTAGCATTTTTTTGTGACGTGCCTGACGTCTCCTGCGCCGCCCGCTTCATCGGATTTTTTTTGCCTTTGAGCATATTTTTCTGGATACTCTGCATACGCTTGTCAAAGGCTTCCTCTGATTGACTTTCAAGCTCTTTCCTGACATCATCGCTCCATTTGTCATCAATGCTTATGCAGAAGCTGCGGGAATTTTCCTGATTATTCGAATCTTCAATGCGGATATCTATTGACGAAAATGGTGCATATGACTGTAAAACAAGAGCTTCAAATCTATGCAAAACAGCATTTCCACCGTTGTCAGAGCCTTCTGAGCAGTATACTGTACATTTGGATGATATATCCTTAAATACATCGCCGGAACCGCTTACTTTTACCATAGCTTTATATCCTGCATTTTTATATCTGTTTTCATCAATGAGCTTTATTTTACACTCATATTTATCACCATTTTTGCAGCAGTCTGTATTGATGTTTTCCAGAAGCTCATACAGATACCCTCTTGCATCAAAGGCTTTTGCAGCGCCGCTTATCAGCATATCATCCTCAGCGTCATTAAAACGGCGAAGACCGTTAAGATAGTTGTACAGGTCATCGTATTCATCTGCATCGGTGCTGAACATCATATTGAATTCAATATTGCCGGAGCTTCCGCCGATACCGCACCCGCTGCCCGTTGCATTTGATGAGCCGACTATCCAGTGCGCCTTGCGGGGAGCCTTTTCCCCTGCCGCAGTGCCTGATGAGGTTTTCTGCTCAGGATCTTTCCAGCAGTATATTTTGGCATGAAGATCGAGCTTGTCGTTTTTGTCTTTGAATAAAATGTATTTATCGGGGGCAGAATCATTCCGGTCAGTATGAATACTTCCAAAACCGTATGCTGTTGATACGAGCAGCTTTAATTCAGCATTCATATTGTCTATAAATTCTTTGGCTAAAAACGGAGAGATCACTATCAGATTTTCTTTGTTCTGTATTTTATTAAAAACCTCTTTTTCAGTCAGGAAAGACACGGACTGTCCGTTCATCATAAAATTCACTGTTTCTAATTCTTTTCTTATTTTTGTCCCGAAGGATCTCATCCCTGCTTTTCCTGCACAATTTTCAAAAAATTCCGATACTTTTTTGCCGTTTGCCGGTTTATCAGTGACATCCCCCCATGCAGCGGAAAAGGCGTCCATCAGATTTGAATGTGCAAGATTCCTGCTCATTACAAAGATAACATATCTTATCTTCTTATCATTTTTATTTTCATATCTGAGAAGGATGACCTTCGGATGAAAAGCTCCCGGATGAGATGCTCCTCCTGTTTTGACCAGACCCACCGGATGAAGACACCCTCTCAGCTCCGCCATACCGATGCTGTCCTCCGTGCTCTTTTCATACTTGTCATAAAAAACATGGAGCCTTTTATTCTCTATCTCTATAAGCTTAAGAGTATTCGATGTATCAGGCTTATACAACGAATACAGGATATCATAAAGATACCCTGTATCAAGCGAAAATGAAGTCAGCCATGCGTCGGTAAGCACATACCCCTTGCCCTCGTCAGCCTTGATCTCATCAGGCAGCAGAGAGGCAAGATCGTTCTGTATATCAGGTTTTTTTTCACTTTTCAGCCACATATTTTTTCTCCTTATTCTTATAGTACGAATCAAAATACAGATCATTTAAATATATCATCAAGTATTGCCAACGATCCGTTTTTCATATCAATTTTATCCTCCCAGCGGCAAGGCTTGATGATATCATTGATATGATGATCCATAATATGATAATAACGGCCTCCCCCTTCACGGGGTCCTGAAGGAAGCTTTTTACCTTTGATACAATCCAGGACATCAGATACAGGCACTGCAAATATACATATTTTAGAACTGTCTGATTCTGATTTTTTTGCAAGGATGATATTGCAGCCGTCTTTTTTAAGCTTCTCTCCGTCCGTAACAATAAAATCCTCGATAGTCCATCTTATCCTGCCGGGTTCTTCAGCTCCTGAACTGCGGATATAAAATGGTTTGCCGTTTATTTTAATAAACTGATCCGACTTGCGCCCATTTGAAAGATCTACATTTGTTACCGTATGATGGGTCTTAATATATTTTATTATTTCCCCTGCAATTTTTGTAGAATCACTGTAGAGCGTTACGTTATTCTGTCTGTTCATCATTCCAAGAAATCCGTATGCTGTACTCATGGTCTTTAAACTCACTTTCTGACAGTATTTTTTATATGAGGGATGCTTTACGCATTTTCAATGGTATCCCTGAGCTGTTCCCACAGCTCATTTTCCGTGTCGTCCATTTTCTGTATGAATTCGGAAAAGCTGCCGCCGTTCTGTTCCGTCATATCTGACACAAAGTCGGAGAACCTGCTTGTGTCCACCGGAAGGTTTCCGGTGCTGAGCCTTCCGAGCATGATGCGTGCGGTTTTAATGAGCGGCTTAAAGCTTCTGTATACCGGCGTATATGAGCTCCTTCCGCGGATGTTATTCAGGATCGCCCGGTCATCGAAGCTGTTCCATCCGGAGACAGCGTTTTCCAGAACAGAGACCTCATCACGAAACTCCTTTTCTTCGCGGTAAATATCTTTCATGGCAGCGGGATACTTTTTCTCCATTTTTTCAAGCACCCGGATGAAAAGCATAGCACAGTAGTGTTCCGGATCAAAATTTACGGAGCTGGTCTTGCCCCTTCCGATGGGCATATTGAACTGCCCTGTGGAAGCATCGATGGCTAACCTTCTGCCGGCATTGCTGCGGACAGGCGTTAAGGTCTGCCATCTGTTTCCTTTCCGGAAAGCAGTCTTCATCTGATCGGCAAAAAGTGTCAGCAAAATAAAGTCCAATGCTGCTTCTTCATTGTCGTAAAAATCCTTCAGTTCAATTATCTTATTCATATGTATTACTCCTTTTTATATTGCTTTATTATACCATAAACCGACAAAACAGTCAAGTAATAATCTCTTCATTTGTGATGCAGACCGCCGCATATCAGATGATCACGGGGGTATAGAATTTGCTCACAGCATTGAGTGCACGGTAAAGGCTGTTTTCTGTCAGATATTCTATGACCTCTTCGATGTTTGACTCGTTTATAGCAAGTCTGCTTATAAGTTCCTTTACGATAGTCTCGTCGTTATAGTCAAGCAGTGAGGACAGCACACCTGAAAAGCCTGATGTATCGAAGGTGATATTGCTTTTCTTCAGGAATCTTCTTACAGTGTTCAGATGCTGCCATGCGAAGAAATTGGTCTTGCAGCGGGAAAGATCATAGAAAATGCTTGCATTGATGCCCGCTGATCTTAAAATATCCTCCAGCGTGAACACAAAATCGGTGTGATCGTCCTCTATGACAACAACGATATTATCGCTTAATACCGATCTCAGAAAATCCTGATCACTGCCGGTAGACTGGCGGAATATATTTGTTTCTGCATAATGGGCTTTTATTATGTGTACCTTGGGTATCATATCTGAAACAGCTGCGAATCTGTCGGGTCCCAGACGGTCATAAAGACCCTCTGCAAATCTGAACATAGCTTCGTCGCATACGGTGAGGCGGATAAAATCCCGCATATTGTTTCTGGGGTCGTCGTTTTCTGTCATGTCTTTGAAAATGTATTCCGAGAAATTGTCGCAGAGATACGCAACCGTTTCAAAGTCTGTGCAGATGGCGGATATCATCTCGTTTTCAAGGACCGCCCCCTTGCGGAAGGCTGCCTCAAGAAAATCCGTATCCCGGAAGCATATCGCCGAAAGCATATATTCTGTCAGCTCCTCATCGTTTCTGACCGCTCTGTCAAGATACCTGTTCATATGATCGGTATTCTTTGTGATGATAGCGCGGTACATGGGGGTATTCAGAAAATTGCCGGTCATTGTGCCCATTGGCATAAAGGGATTAGTCCGGGGCAGATACTGCTCTTCAACGAAGTCGTCCGAGATAAGATCCATTGCCCTTATAAGCATTGCGGTATCAACATAATCTGCGAAGCCTCTCATGGGCTGGTATGCCTTTTCTCTTTCGGTAATGATGTGTCTCAGTATTTCTGCAAATTCTGTCTTTCTGTTTTTCAGCAGGATCATCAGCAGACACATGATGTTTTCATTCGAAATATTTATAGAGGGGTCAAAGGCTTTCCCTGCAATCCTTTCAAATTCACGGGGATCGTCTCCGCTTTCCGCATAGCGGAAGGCTGCGTCCATCAGACGGACGTCTTCAAAATAACTTGTTATAGTGCTGTGGTACCCGAAGGGACTGGCTGTTATAAAATCTGCCATATTGCATTTCTCCTTTTTAATAATTTAAAAATAAACCGCATTTATTGACATTTATTTTATAATGTGGTACAATGAAAAAAATTATCCGAATGAGGTGACCGTATATGAAAAAACCGCGCAATGATACCGCTCTGCCCACTATCACTCCCGATGACGTCGCAGATTATCTTATCAGAAGATCATCCCCCGAACACAAGGTCTCCGAAAAAGAGATAACAGGTGCAATGGACATTATCCGCTATGACGGAGAGGATGAGGTCAATACCTCTTCCATGTATTCAGGCGCTATCGATCCTGCTTCCCGCAAAAAAGTAAAAGAGATACTTGACGAGTATGCTGTGGAAGCCGGCAGCAAGGATAAGAATGACATATATAAAAAGCTGCTTATGGGATTTAATATCATGTGTACAAAGGCTCCCCAAAAGTGCAAATATGATGAAAGAGTATACTATGCAGAGCCGCTTTTTACAGAGTCCCAGAAAAATATCCTCTGTGATTCCATAGCAGTCTATCCCTACATAGAAGCGGACGAGACCGAGAAGATCATCGACACTCTGAACCGTATAACCACGGAATATTATGAATATCACTATGATCCCTCTGTGGTGCTGGCAAGAAAATACAGGGGCTCCTGCTATAAGAATCTTACCGAGATAACAAAGGCTCTGGCGGAATTTAAAACCGATGAGGACAGGGGAAAGAAGGACGCAAAATTCAAGGATGGCAGCATGACTATCGCAAAGTATAAGCGCAGCATCCGCAAGGAGCCTCTTAAGATCCGCTTCAAATACTGCCTGTACGATGAGAATAAAAATCTGGCTGTGCGCCCTTCCCGCTTCATTGTGGACAAGGATGATCCCGATGTGAGGGAAGCAAATCCTGCCAGACTCATGTGGGTGAACGGGTATTATTATCTGGTCACATACTATTACGACAAGAATAAGGAAGCCAATTTTGTAAATTACCGCGTTGACAGGATGCAGGATGTAAAATGCACAAGCACAAAAGCAGATAAGCTCCCGGAGGAATTTTCAGAACAGGACTACAGGTATAAAAATCCTGTGATGTATTATGAAAAGGATCCGAAAAAAAGATCCGCAGTCACTATCAAGTGCTCCAAAAAGCTTATAAACAATGTCATAGATACCTTCGGACTGGAGGTCAAGATAGAGAAAAAGGACAAGGACAACGTTCTTGTGTATATTTACGATACTGCTCACACGGGAATAAAAATGTGGGTCATGGAATACAGCGATGACTGCGAGGTGCTTGAGCCTCAGTCCCTGCGTGATGACATAAAAGCCACGGCAGAGCGGATACAGGCAAAATATTAAAAAATAATATCATGGGCGCGCTTTCTTTACGGAGGTGCGCTTTTTTGTCTCTTTTGCCTTCTCTGCCTTCTCTGCCTCCGGTATCTCTGAAAGGTTTATCACATTAAGGGCAGTGATACACTTCTTCTCGCAAAGATAGTCTATCACCTCGTCAAGGTTAGAGCGGTTTATCAGCTTTTCCGATATAAGATATGCGGTAAGCTTTTCGTGATCGTGGATAAGCATCCCTTTGCAGACAAGATCAAGGGCGTCGGACGGGAACCGGGTCTTGTGAAACTTGAAGAATTTCAGCATTTTAGACGGATCTGTATCTTTAAGCCAATCATAATTTGCATTGGTAAAATCGTATAAAACATTCTTCGGCACGTCATCCGGATCGTCAAAAAGATAGCCCCCGGTCATGACATTGCAGGACAGTGTATCTGCAAATATATCCTTGTATACCGGATCGGAAACAAACTTGATATCGCACTCATCGAAATGTCTGACGGGAGGAAGCTTGCTGAATATCTCTTTGAAGCGGTCAGGCCCTACGGTCTCCATCAGATTTACGGCAAACTCTATCATGTTCTCTTCATCAACGACATTTGTGATAAACTCCTGAACGGTGATATCCTCTCTTTTTTCGGGGGAGCCTGTGATCTGCTCGGGGAAATTGCTTCCAAGATATTTTACAGCTTTATCATCGGTACACAGAAATGCGGTCTGCTCCATGTCAAGCGCCAGCTCCGCTTCGTTTTCAAAGAGTATTTTCAGGATCTCCGTATTTTCAAATGTAATCGCCGACATCAGAAAATACTGCATATTGCGTGTCACACTTGCGCCGCCGACATATTTTCTGAAGCCTTCCACGTTGTCTGTTATCATTGCAATATAAGCGTGACCCTTTAAAAACGGCTCATCGTATCCTTCATCATCGGGAATATCCTTGTCAAAGACATATTTCTGTACCTGATCCATATATCTTCTTAAGTCTGCCATACCTATGCTGTTGGATTTGTCTCTTTCAAAATCCCTGTGATCCCCGCAGGAGGTTTCCCGGAAGGCGTCAATGAAGACCTCAAGCATCCTGTATTTTTTCCTTGAATAAAGTATTATGATGATGCGCATTATCAGCCCTAAAGAGGGCTCTGTTTCCGAAAAGAAAAGCCCGCTGATATTTTCAAACAGCTTTTCATCGTCTCCCGATACAGCGTATCTTATTGTGGAGTCGGCAATATGCATCTTCGGATAGTACCTGCTCTCTCTGAACGGATCGAACCAGCCGCTCATCAGGGCGGCAGGTGTTAAAGATGGAATACAAAACGGCATAAAATATCTCCTTTCTGTTTTTAAACCGGCTGCTCATGGTTTGTGAGCAATAATTTTTTAAGTGCTTTTGCTGCATGGCGCAGCTTTTTCTTTGTCAGATACTTCAGTACCCCTTCGGCGTTTTCTTCATTGATATGCCCCTTTGATATCATTGCTCCGATCACCTCTTCATCGTCATAGGCATATATTTTCACGGCAGCGGCGCCGGTACACCAGGGGTCAAAGATCAGATTATTATGGTTGATATAAACTGTCACTTTGTCAGCATCAAAATGCTCTAAAAAGTCGTTTTCATCTTTCATAAAGGAAAGATCAATGATAAAATAATCGGACAGGTGGTAAACATTGCGTCCGTATCTTGCGATACACTGGACTTCATCCGCAAGAATGCTTTTAATGTTTATTAAGCCTTGGAGATCATATCTATGCAGATCATCGTAACAGCCAATGATATCTGATTCTTCTATTGCGCCGATCTTTTGCAGTCCCTCAAAATTCTCATCAAAATGCTCCGCCCCTGCAATGTTCAGATATGAACTGGCAAATCTCAGCATTTCCCAGGGATCTACTGAATGGCGGATGAACTCTGTGGCGTTCATGGGGGAACCGTCATACTTATATCCGTCAATGAAAAGATACTCTGAAAAATTTTCACAGAGATATTTCCTTGCCTCGGGGTCGTCGCAGTTGTTTATGATGGCTTCGTGGTGAAATCTTTCTCCTTTTTTCAGCAGCAGCTTCAGAAATTCAGTGTCCCTGAAGGCAATGGCAGAATCTATATACGGGGAATACCAATGCCTTTCATTTTTTATCAGCTTCCTGCATTTTTTCAGATCGCCGGTTATCATTGCAAAATAAAGGGGGGACATCATAAAAAATTCCTTTTGGTTCCCGCGCATGGGTTCACCGTAAAGGCCGTAGGAGACATCGTTCAGGTATCGTCTGATGCCCTCTTTGCATAAGACGCTGTCGTACCAGTCCATCTGCTCAATGTCTTTGCTGTCCGTCTTGCGGAACTCATCCATTAAAATGTCGATCATATCGTATCTGCCTCTTCTGAATAATA
>JAFLUI010000082.1 GCA_022508825.1 Oscillospiraceae bacterium | reverse complement strand
GCAAGAAGCGCAAAGCGATAGATTTAATGCTTGACGACCTCATTTCCAAAGATGATCTGAAAAAGCAGACCGAATTTTATGATACCGAAATTGCGCGCCTGACCGAAAAGATCGTGGAGAGCCAAAACGTCGGAGCAGCACATCAAAAGCAACTTGACGGAATACGGAACTATATAAAGCAGGTAAACGATACCGCCGGAATGGACACCGACAGCACAGAGATGTACGGCGAGCTTTTGAAAAAGGTGGTCGTACATGACGAAGGTAAAACCGACTTTTACTTGACGTGCGTCCCATTCGGCTTCCGTATGATCTACCATTTGCACCGCTACAACAGAGGTCATGTTCTGGATGTTTTTGTCGATAGTTGTGAGGTCATTTCTTAAAACGTGTTTTCATTGCGTTTAGACACTTTGCGGCAAGCTCCCTTATCTCGGCGGGACTTGATGTTACCACCGTTTCGGGAGCATTAGGGCACAGCAATTCCGGAACAACTGTATCCATCTCATATGGTCACACCTACCAAAGCAGCTTATATTCTATTGTTACAATATTTGACATGGTCGTTACTTACTATAATTATTAAATGATAAAGCAATAATTAAATATGAATTTGCAAACATTTTCCTCAATAGCAAATAAACTTATTTTTACTATAATCTATCCAAGAACCTTTTTTAATTTGTTAAATTCATAACAAGCAGCATAAAGATGTGCATTTTTTTAAATCAAAACAACATATATTGACATTTTGCCTTACTTTTTGTATAATATAAAAAGAAGAAAACAAAAAACTAAATAATTACAAAAATGCATTTAAAAAATATATAAAATTTATAATGATTGTAGGATGATAATATGGAAAATATAATTTCGCAAATTAATAAAATAAGAGATATAAATTCAAATGATAAATTAGTTATTTTTGTTGGTGCTGGCGTCTCAAAAAATTCGGGAGTTTGTTCTTGGTGGGAACTTGTAAAAGAAATTGCCGATAAAATAGGCTTTAATAAATGTGATAGTTGTAATATGAAAAATCTATCTTGTAAAGAATGTGGTGAATCATTTGAATTATGTAGCCTTAATAATTTTAATTGTGAAATGAAATATAATTTTTCATCAGAAGATTTTTTGATAATACCGCAGCATTATTTTGACAGTTTGAAAAGTGATACTTCAAAATACTATGATTTTTTAATCGGTAAATTTCGCAAGAACTTCATTCCTAATCCTATAGATGAAATTATTATTTCTCTTAACCCAGAACATATAATTACAACAAATTATGATCATTTACTAGAGGATGTATCACATCCTAATGTATCAAAATATACTATAATTAAAAATGATGATGACATGTTATCCAAATGCGGTAGACACTATATTATTAAAATGCACGGAGATATTTGCGAACCTTATAAAATGGTTTTAAAAGAGGACGATTATTTAAAGTACTCTCAAAATCACATAATAATAGAAAGCTATATAAAATCTTTACTTATAGATAAAACATTTTTATTTGTTGGATATTCACTTAATGATAATAATCTAAAGCTTATTATGAGCTATATCGATTATTTTGTAAAAGAAAAGAAAATTTTAGAGCGATCTCCACATTATTTGGTGGTAAACGAAATAAAAAACGAAGAACGTGAAACCTTATATTGGAGAAACAAAGGAGTAGAATTAGTCGACTTAAGCACAATAAATCAAACTATGCTAAGTCGGTCTTCTTGTGAATCAATTAAAAGTATTATCGGTAAACAATTATACACATTTCTTAACTATATAAAAAATGATAAATTGCCATTTACAAATGATAATGAACAACAATTCATAGAATCATTAATAAAATCCAAAGAAA
Organism: Oscillospiraceae bacterium; assembly: GCA_022508825.1. Classification (GTDB taxonomy): domain Bacteria; phylum Bacillota; class Clostridia; order Oscillospirales; family Ruminococcaceae; genus RGIG8773. The sequence goes on along the minus strand of JAFLUI010000082.1, from coordinate 10,744 downwards.
GCTTATCTTGTTTTAAATTTATAAGCTATAAAACTCTTATGGAATTATGTGGTTTTAAAAGCTATATTAGTCTCAAAACGCCATTATTGACATTCAACGATGTAAAAGAATATGAACAATTTAAAATTATTACAGAAAATGCCGAGATTAAAAAGCTATTTGCAAAAGCTCGTATTTATGGAGCGCAATTATATGCTTTTAAAAATAATGAGCAATATTTATTTTCTGAAGATGACTTTGAAAATGATGATTTATTTGTTCTGTCGATACAAAACAGATACACTGAGATTATTGATAAACTGGACGAATGTCCAGCGAGTTTAGAAAAAGCATATTATTATTCTTTGATAAAATACACAGATGGTTTACAAGAAATTATGGAATCCGTAAAAAAAACAATAGATACTTTTGATTATAATAACTTAACAAGCCAGCAATATTATGACTTAGCTGTATATGAATTTAACAATATTTGCTGTCGCATTTTAAATCATGAGCCTAATAATTTTGAACAAAGAGAACGTCTAAGATTAATTATTGATAATGCTGCAACAAAACAAAGCAGTGCATATAAAGTTATCAATGACTTTACTGACAAAAATACTGATAATTCAACAATTCAAAAACTAAATAATATTCTTCATAACCATGAAGAATATTATATGAAAAAATCTACTACAATAAAAATGGGTGGCACGATTCATGGGGATTTATACAAGATACAACAAGAAGTATATGATTACTATTTGTTTTATAAAATGAATCATTTGATGCTTGATTGGTTTAATAATGTTGAAAATATCGTAGATCCATACATAAAAGCGATACTTTGTACATATTATCCCGATGAATATCAATTTTCATCTAACTCATTATTTGGACGAACTTATACACGACCTTATCCTATAACATATATAGATATAGATATGATTGTAAAACATGTAAAACTTAAAAATTTTCAGAGTTGGATATCTTATTACAAAGTTTTTACGATTATATTAGATGACAAAGTAGATGATATTGAAAATTTATTTGAAAACTTTTGTGTCTCAATGAGAACATACTGGAATGTCAATTTGGTAGAACAATTAGAAGTATTTTGCTTACTATTATCTCTTCTTGAGTTAACCAAGGATAAAAAACAACTTATTTTAAATGCATTTATAAAATTAGTGACCCCAGATAAAAATAAATATCAGACAATGCTTAATAATAGTTTACGAGCAATTTGGCTATTTGTACAAACACATTATGATAAAAATATTTTAGAATTTAGATTCTTATTAAAGTTACTCATTAATAAAGAGTTAATAAAAAGTTATACAACTGGTGAAAATTATTACTTAAAGTTGATAAAAAAGCTTTCTGATTCAGCTGATGAAGAAATATATGCTATATGCTCTGATATTATTAATAATGCTAAAAACAATCGTGAAAAATGTTATTTTACATTTGTTTATAGTGATATATTACTAACTTTTAATTTTGATGAGGGTGTTAAATGGATATTAGATAATATATCTGATTGTTGTCCGGAAGAAGTATTTTATTATTTAGAAAATAAAATAATTTCATACAATGATACGGTTAAAAATTATTTTCAAAATTATTTTAGCATGTTTGATAATTTAGAAATTGATGGAGTTCATTCCTACCCAAATAATAAAAAGGATTCTATTAATAACCTAATAATTTTATTATTAATAGGATGTATCAATAAGATAGATGACATTCAATTTTTAAAGCATTATGCGAAAGAAAATGATTATTTAAAATTTTTATTTTATCCAGATTCTTTTGATTTTTCTAAAATAACAACTGCTGACTATATGTGGTGCAATATAATGAACAATGACACATATAGAGATATAATATTGCAACACAAATTAGAATTTTGGACTAAAAATGACGAAAAAAGGATATCCTTAGGTTTGGGTAACCATTTTGAGAATAGAATAGTATATAAGTATTTGTTAGAATAATTTAGCCTAAATATGCATGTTGATATTTTATATGTTATAATGATTAAAGCAAAATATTTCTATGATATCTTTTAGAGTTATTATTATGATCTTAAAAAATTTATTTCATATTGTAATACAGCAAATATATACTTTTTATTTTCATAAGAATCTGATAAAAAGTATGGCGTGACCTTTTATCTTACTATGACCATACTTTTCTCCTTTAATAATTTAAAACTATGTTATCATAGTATTAAAATATAAACTGTTGATGATAAAGGATGATTTTGTGAAATTATTTTTGTTTTTTTTAGTGGTACTATGTGTTGTTTTTATTTTATTTTCCTTTGTGATTTTACTATATTGGAAGAAAAGGAATGCAAAAAAAGGGATTCCTTCAATTGAGGAAAATGTCAAGAAATTTACAAATTCAATTGGGTTTATAAGTCTGCAGATTGGTGCTGTATCTTTATTAGTGGCATCGATTACGACTTTATTATCTTTCAAAGAACCTAAAATAGATATTAAATTTACAGCAGCCAGTTGGTATGAGTCTGGTGTCGAATTTATTGATATACCTGATAGAGCTATTCAAAGGAATCCAGATAATATTTTATATCAAAGAATTGCTGAACCGTTTCCAGATCCTTTACGACTAGCAATTGTTAATGAGGGGAATTCTATTGCAACAAATATTATTATAAAAATTAGGTTTTTAACATCTGAATCCATTGAACATCTTTTTATAAGTCCTTATTATGTATCAACAGGTGCAGTTGAAGCTGAAAGACCTGAGATAACACTTGTACCCAAAGAAGATATAATTCTTGTACCAAATTCATATTATATTTTACCTAGATTACCATTTTATATGTTGAGCAATACAGCGAAATTAGATAACATTAAAATTCAAGTTACAGTAATGTACAATAGTAATATTAATATTACCAAAAATTTCACTATACCAATTGAAGATACTAACATGCCAACTGATTTTTTGAGCGATGACGATGGAGGAGATTATTATTATAATAGATTAGCAACTGATTTGCTTTATCTAAATGATTTTGATTCTTTATCGGATTATTCTTTAGAAGATATTAAATATGCGTATAAATATTGTCTACAAAAGATAACAGTATCTCAAAATCCAACTATTAAAGTTAGTGCTTTGCATATTGGAAGATTATACTATACGAAGTTATTTAGCCAAATGCAACAAAGCGACTTAGAAATTATTAGACCGTCGGATATAGAAATGTTGGTATTTAATGATATTTACTTCTACTGCTGTTGACAAGTTTTTTATATCTTTAAAGTAGTACGATTTGTCATTGATTTTTTTATTGCACCGTTTTCAATATCAATATAACCTTCTGAAGAAATTTTTATAATATATTACATATTAATTTATTTTTACTTTGCATATTATGGTTACAAAAGTTTAAGAATTATGGTATAATACAAAAAATTAAATTAATAATATTTATTTGCACGATACTTTGTATTTTAAAAAGTAATATAATATAGATAGGTATAAAATTTATTCAGTCAGAGATATATTACGTTAAAATAAAATGCCCTATCATTATTACATATAAATAATTGAAGCATTGTTATAAGGAGGAAATTTTAACATGAATAATGAGAATACGTTATTAATCGGTAATGGTTTTTCAAGAGTAATTTTTAAAGATATGCCTTCTTGGGGGAGCTTGTTTGAGAATGTAGAAAGTGCTATTAATAATTATACGGTTTTGTATGAGGTAAATTTATTAAAAGACAAAGATCAAACCGATAATAATGTTAAAGAAGAAATAATCAATAAAATTAAAAAAATACATTTACTAGGAAAAATCAATGATTACATTCTTGATTTGGATAAATTTGGAGAATTATTAAATAAGAATAATATTAATAATATAATTACCACGAACTATGATAATGGCTTAGAACTGATTTTATGTGAAAAATGTGGTTATGAAGAGGTTAAGGCAGAAGGACTAATAAAAGAAGAAATATATAGCATACGCACGTACAAAAAATATATGAATTCCAAAAACAATCACCTAATAAAATTATGGAAAATACATGGCGATATAGATAGAATAAAATCAATAACATTAGGATTTGACCAATATTGTGGTTCCTTAGCAAAGTTGTCTGAATATATAAAAGGAACTTATAAATCAAATAAGGGTGTGGAATGCAACGAAAGTATAATAAAAAAATGTAAAAATCAAACGTTTGATAATATTTCATGGGCAGAGTTGTTTTTTAACACAAATGTTTATATAATTGGATTTGGAATGGATTTTTCCGAAATTGATATTTGGTGGTTACTTAACAAACATAAAAGAATAAAAAATGATGTCCCACAAATTCAAAATAATATTTTTTATTTGTACAACAACAAATATGATGATAAAGATAAAAAACGCGACATATTTGAGTCTTTAGATGCATTTGAAGTAGAGTATCGTGGGATTGATTCTGACGAAAATTACATAAGAAATATTTTTAGAGAAGTAAATAGGAATGCATCTGAAATTAAATAAATTTTTGTAGATTATCTAGTAAATATTATAATAAAATATTTTATAAAAAACTATTCATTCCTGAGAACACAAAATAAATCAAACGTTATAAATTTAACTTTTCATGTAATTGTACTGAAACATTTTGCATAAAACACTAATTTAGGCAACATAAAAAAGCATACTCTTATTAGCCATATGCAAAAATCCGAGCTATTTAAATATAGTTCGGATTTTGTTTTGCCACAATATTATCATGTAATTATATTTCCGTGCATTGTGTATTGATTTTATTCTCTGCTCCAAACTATCAAACTTAAGAAAGCTAAAAAACTTTCTGAGAAAAATTTCAATACTGTCACATAGAATCCTTATAGTAGTAATTACACGCTGAGGTGTTCTTCGCTGAATAGGCTGTAAACAGTTGACAGCGTAACTACCGATATGTTAGCAATCTCATTTTTGACCGCTGACATATCCTCATCCACTCTATAGCATTTTTTTATTATATCTTTTGATACGTTTTTGCGTGTATGCATTTGAATATATTAAAAATACGATATAATAGAAATGTATAATTATGTGGAACAATATTAAAACGCACTTGTTACAATTCAAAGCATTCAAACAAATATATTCCCTTGCAATTCAGCGATATATTTACAGAATACAGCTTGATTTTATTTCAATAACATTATATAATAATACGCAAAGGATTTATTTTGCTTTATTATAATTAGAATTAGGAAGTGCACTATGGAAAAACATATTTTAATAATTGATGATGATAAAGAGTTATCTTTTATTATAAGCGATATGCTTGAAAACTACGGATACAAAGTCAGTTGTGCCGAAAATGCGTCGAAGGCTTTTGATATGCTGTCCGAAAATAAATATCATCTTATACTGCTTGATATAAACCTGCCGGAAACTACGGGATTTGAGGTCTGCAAAAGCTTAAGAGAAGTATCAAGCGTTCCTGTTATTTTTGCGAGCGCACGAACGAGCGAGACGGACAGGATCACCGGATTCGATATCGGCGGTGATGACTACCTTCCCAAACCATACTCAATGAAGGAGCTTTTGTCCAGAATAAATGCTCTTATCCGACGTGCATATGGCTTTTCAGAAGAAAAGAAAACTGTGACTTTCGGAGATGTCTGTGTAAATATTACCTCACGAACTGTGGAAAAGAACGGTCAGGTAATTCCTTTATCTCTGCGTGAATTTGATCTGCTGGCATATTTGTGCGAACACAAAAATACAGCGATTGCCAAGGATAAGCTTTTAAGCGAAGTGTGGGGAGCGTTTTCGCTTGTGGAGCCGTCAACATTAACAGTACACATTCGCTGGTTGCGTGAAAAGCTTGAGGATGACCCTGCAAAACCTAAATACATAAAAACTGTTTTCAAGGTAGGCTATATACTGGAGGTGCAGGAATGAAAAATAAGCTTGTTTTTGTGGCTGCTTTATTTTTGCTTGCTGTAATTTTTCTTTCGGGAGGCTTTTATTTATCTGCAAAAGGTATAAATAAAGATGATGAAAGATCAGAATACATCGTTGCATTAAACGAAATAAGCAGACTTAACGCCAGTGAGAATTATAAATCAGCAAATGAAAAGATCAATGACCTACAGGAAAGTATACGTAACAAAGAGAATCTCCAAAGAGACGTAAGCATTATACCAATATTGTGCGCAGCAAGCGTTTTTCTTTCTGCTGCAATGTTCGGATATATTTATTTTGCAATACTGCGCCCATTTGAGAAAATGAAAGATTTTGCGGCAAAAATTTCTATGGGAGATTTTGATGTCCCTCTGTATTACGAACGCTCAAATTATTTCGGAGAATTTACATGGGCATTTGACAGCATGAGAAAGGAAATAACAAAATCCAGGGCAAGTGAAAAAGAAGCAATAGAAAACAATAAGACAGTTATTGCTACCCTTTCACATGATATAAAAACACCGATATCGTCCATAAGAGCATATGCGGAGGGGCTTTCCGCAAATCTGGACAAAACTTATGAAAAACGAGAGAAATACTTAAGTGTCATAACCAAAAAGTGCGACGAGGTATCACGTCTTACGGACGATTTATTTTTGCACTCAATTTCCGATCTTGACAAGCTTAAGCTTACTGCTGAAAGGATAGAAATATGTGCTTTTACGGAGAGCATAGTAAATGAAATTGCTGCGGAACAAGATGATGTAATTTTCAGAAAACCTGATTTCACAGCATATGTCAATGCCGATAAAAACAGATTGACACAGCTTTGCGAAAACATTATCAACAATGCAAGAAAATATGCAAAGACTACTATTGAAGTGTTTTTTACAATGGGAAACGAAAATATTGTCCTGCATTTTCAGGATCAGGGAAATGGTATTCCTGATGAAAATATGCCGTTTATTTTCGATAAATTTTATCGTGGAAACAACTGCGGCAGCGAACAGGGTTCAGGACTTGGACTTTATATCGTGAAATACATTACAGAAAAAATGGGCGGAGAAGTCGTTCTTCAAAATCATGATATTGGTCTTGAAGTTAAAATAATTCTGCCGACCATAAAATAGCACAAAAATTATTTTCTTAAGGACTTCTTAATATCTTTGGCGGTAAAATAGGATCATCAGAACAAGAAAGGAAAATTTTCAAATGAAAAATACTGTTTTATCGGCAAAGAAGCTATGCAAAAGCTTTGCACACAATGGTGGTCAGATACACATTCTGTCCCATATTGATCTTGATTTGTATGAAAACGATTTTACCGTTATAATGGGCGCAAGCGGTTCGGGAAAATCTACCCTGCTCTATGCATTGAGCGGTATGGACAGGGCTACTGCGGGAGAAGTTATTTACAATGGCAATGACATTGTAAAAATGAAAGAAAAAGATCTTGCAAAGCTTCGTTATACGGATTTTGGATTTATTTTTCAGCAAATGCACCTCGTAAGCAATTTAACGCTGTTTGAAAATGTTGCCGTACCCGGATATCTTAATAAGAATAAGCCTGCCGCAGAAGTAAGAAAACGTACAGAAAAGCTGCTTGAACAGATGTCGGTGTCACACGTAAAAACACACCTTCCGACACAGGTATCGGGAGGAGAGCAGCAGCGCTGTGCCATTGCAAGAGCTGTTATAAATTCGCCGAAAGTTCTGTTTGCAGACGAGCCAACCGGTGCGCTGAACCGTAAAAATACTACAGACGTTTTAGACCTGCTTACGGAACTCAACAGGGACGGACAAAGCGTTTTAATGGTAACTCACGATATGAGATCCGCTTTAAGAGCGAATCGTATTTTATATATAGAAGACGGAAAAATCATCGGCGAACTTACCTTGCCCGAATACAATGCAGATGACGAAAAATCCCGCGAGACACAGGTAAATGCCTGGCTTACATCTCTTGAATGGTGAGGTGCGGTATGGAAATTTTAACTGTATTAAAGGCGAATATCCGTCATAAAAAAGGCTCGTTCATAAGCGTCATCTTACTTACGCTGATAATTGCTATGAGCGTTACGACCATTTTAAGCATTGAAGAAAGTACATTAAATGGGGTAAATAATGCTCACGAAATATGCAATACTCCCGATATATACGCAATATGTGCAGCATATGATTTCCCGAATGAAATCATCGAAAAGGTAAAAAAAGATAACAGGGTTGAACGAGTTGAGATCGCCGATTCTATACTCACGAAAAAAGCAAAAATGAACGATAATGAAGATGGCGCTTTAATGATGATATTCAAGTCTGATGAAAATACCAAGTTAATAAAAGAGAATTTGAACGGTATTGCAGAAAGCACTCCAAAATTGCAAAAAGGAGAAATATATGTAACACTGGGATTTCTTACAAACAATTCCGGGAAAATTGGTGAGAAAGTTATATTTGAAACAATTGCGGGAGAATATGAATTTACCGTTAAAGGAATACTTCTTGAACCAAAGTTTGGTTCGTCAATGATAGGGTATAAGATTTTTTGTATAGGTGACGAGGATTTTTCTGAAATTACTTCAGCAATTTCAAAAGAGGAAACAGAAGATAAATATGGATTGGGAAAATTTGTCCAGATATACAAATCCGACAGTTGTGATCTTACAAGCGGACAATTCCGCCGACAGCTTAATCTTGATACTGGAGTTACCGATATATCATTCGGTTCTCTGACAAATGATATGTCGATAAATTATACAACACTTTTCACAAAAGTAATTTCTTCAATTTTATTGGTTTTCGTAATGCTCCTGCTGGCTATAGTTATAATTGTTACTGTACACAATATTTCGGTCGAAATTGAAACAAATTATGTGACATTCGGCGTACTTAAAGCACAGGGATTTGATAAAAACAGGATACGTCTGTTATTTCTGGGACAATATCTTTTAGCAGAAATTATTGGTGCTGTCATTGGAATAGTTTTAAGTATTCCGCTTATCGGATTTGCTTCAAATATATTTGTAAAGATTACTGCAATTCCCGCAATTATGTCTGTTCCTACAGGAAGCATTGCTTTAATACTGACAGCTTTGTTGGTTCTGTCTGTGATTTCTATATTTTTTGTTACAATAAAAGTAAATAAAATATCTCCTGTAAGAGCAATTTCCGGAGCAAAAAAGGAAATTTATTTTGACAGCAGAATAAACGCTCCCATAAGCGGCAGATTTCTTTCAGCCAGCCTTGCATTAAGGCAGTTCACATCAGCAATACGCAGATATGCAGGAACGATTATCATTGTTACAATACTTGTATTTTTTATGATCACAATAACGATGCTTGCAAATGCGGCAAATTCAAAATCAGCTTTGGAATCCATGGGAGCACTTGTTTCGGAAATTGACATTGAGCCGAAAAAGATGCTTTCGGATAGTGAGATTGATAATATAGAAAAAGAGATAGAACAAATTACGACGATCAAAAAAGCATATTATACCAACAATTCATATTTTTCATTTGAGGGCGAAGAAATGATGTGCAGCGTATATAAAGATCCGTCGATATTGCCGTCCCTTAAAGGTCGTGCGCCGATTTACAACAATGAGATTTCCGTCTCCCCGATTTTACTTGAAGAGTTTAATTTAAAAATTGGTGATGAAGTAACGATCGGTTGGAAGGGCAACAAGGAAAAGTATCTTATTTCAGGGACAGTTCAGCTTATGAACGACGTAGGGAGAGCTTTTTTAATATCATACAGTGCTGCTGAAAAAATAGGGTATGACTATCAGCTTTGGTGCAGTTATTCCTTAGAAAACGGAGATAATGAAATTCTTAACCAAAAAATTGCCGACACCCTTAACGAAAAATTTAGCGATATTATTAAAGCAAAAGCAAACGGCGAGGTTATAGATAATTCGTCCGAAACCGCAATAAAGGCAATGCAGATCATAATTTATGTTTTCTCGGTATTGTTTTCGCTAATAGTCGTACACATGGTCTGCTCAAAAGCATTCACTCAGGAGCGTATCGACATTGGCATTTACAAAGCTGTTGGGTTTAAAACATCAGGACTGCGCAGCCAGTTTGCATTCAGGTTTTTGATCGTATCTGTGATCGGTTCGGCAGCAGGGGGAATATTAAGTTATTTTCTTTCGGGGAAAATGCTCGGAATGCTTTTAAAAAGCATAGGGATAACAAGTTTTAACACGAATGTTGTTTTCTCGTCATTTGTGATTCCGATATCCATAGTTTGTCTAAGCTTTTTAACATTTTCATACCTTGTTTCAGGAAAAATCAGAAAAGTTAAAGTAAGAGAATTGATTACCGAATAACTACTTTATATGCTATCCGCCAAATAAAAAAACGATGTAGTTGGCGGTCAAAATTTCTATGCAATAAAATCCTCTGACTTCGTTTTTGAAGTTTGGAGGATTTTTGCTTGCCGGAATGTTTTTATATAATTGATAATTCATCAAAAAAATCATTTTTAACATAAGGAATTCGTCTGCAAATTTAATCGACAAAATTCAGCAAATTTATTTAAATTGTAAATGCTATTCTGCATTTGCAATTTTTCTTTTTATAGGCTGTAGATCACCGCCTCTCCAAATTATTTTCAAGACTATAAAATAATTTGGAGGAAAATAAAAATGGCATATAACGGTTTAAAAGAATATTACAAATGGCGCAGATGGAAAGACAATGATGAGAAAATGCTGCGGGAGCATGGTGTTGATGAAGAAACTATTGCAAAAATCCGTGACTTTGACAGAATAACATACAATTCAAACAACAGATTTT
>JAFLUI010000081.1 GCA_022508825.1 Oscillospiraceae bacterium | reverse complement strand
TTGCGCAGCAAAACTCGGAGGCAAATGCGTCAGCATTTGGCAAATCTACACCCCATCCTTAGTAAAAACAAATAATTTAGTTTGCAAAGCCCCCTATCAAGGGGGCGGGTTTGTGAAGCTCAAAAAGGGGAGTCCTGTATAGAGAGATTCTCTTTTTTTGCACACTAATTGTCAACTAAAATTTAAAAGGCGATTGACAATTCTGCTAAGATGTGCTATACTTGTAACAGAAAGGATCGATACATATGAAACACACTACATTACTTAACATGGTGCTGTGCGGACTTTTTGCCGCTCTCACCGCAGTCTGCTCATGGATATCCATTCCCACCACCGTCCCATTTACGCTCCAGACCCTTGCAGTGTTCTGCACGCTGCTTGTTCTGGGCGGACAGTACGGAACTATCTCCATAATAGTCTATCTTCTTGTGGGACTGGCAGGAGCCCCCGTTTTTGCTGAATTTTACAGCGGTCTGCCTGCATTTATGACACCATCCGGTGGATATCTTATCGGATTTGTTTTTACCGGACTTATTTACTGGGCAATAACTGCCGCTTTCGGAGACAAGCTGATCTCTTCGATAGTCGGACTTGTGCTGGGAACGGTGGTCTGCTACGCCTTCGGGACGGTCTGGTTCATGATAGTCTACGGACGGGAAAACGGTTCTGTAGGACTTCTCACCGCTCTTAGCTGGTGCGTGTTCCCGTTCCTGATACCGGACGCCCTTAAAATGGCTCTGGCAATAGTAGTCTCAAGGAGGGTCAGAATTGCAGGGACAAACAAAAAAGCCGCATGAGGATCGTGTGAATGTCCGTCCTCACCACGGGCTTTGCGGGGAGTTTTTTCAGGGCAAGGGATACAGCGGTGAGTTTGTGGAGAATATGTCCGCTGTCCTTGACCGTCTTAACAGCAGCGACCCTCTCGTAACGCTTACAGTGGGGACGGACCGCATATGCTGCCGCTGTCCTCACAGCAAGGGAGGTGTCTGCGAGACCGTCGAGAAGGTCACCCGGTACGACAATGCCGTCCTTGAACTTTGCGGGCTTTCTGACGGGGACGTCCTGCGGTGGAGGGAGTTTCGCAATATGGTGCGGAAAAAAATAATATCCCCGGGACTGCTTTCGGAAGTCTGTGGGGACTGCATTTGGTTTTATATATGCGGGAATGGGTAATAAATGTGGTAAGATTTCTTCGCCGCCCCCTTGATAGGGGGCTATACCATAGTAAATCGTTTTTTGCGTATTAGGGGTGGGGGTAGACTCTGCCCGCGGGGGCTTCCCCGCTGGCAGTGATAAAAAGCTTGTATATTGGCGCGATGCTTTTGAAGTCCTCTGCCACCTTTTCCGCAAGACGGTCACTGAAAAGCAGCTGAAAGTCTTTGCTCTCGCAGGACAGTCCTATCTGCCGACGGTTCAGCCAGTTCTTCCTTTCCGGGGACTCTTCGGGATACCGATCACGCTTGTACATATCCCCGTAAAGCTCAAAGACGGACTGTCCCTTGTACGCTTTCAGAGCGGCTTTCCATACCTTGTCATCATTCAGGATAAGTCCCCGGAGGATGTTCATAGTTTCTGTACTGGCAGTATAGTATCCGCACCCGTAGTCGAATCCGTTCGGGGATATGCTGAAATAGAACCCGGGATGGTCATACGCCTCCCTGCTTCTGCTGAAGCTGTACCAGACGTAATCCCTGAAAATGGACTTCCCCTTTGAATAGCGTGCGTCCCGATACAGCCGGGATATTTTTTTAGGGTCGCAGATGAAGTCCGGGTCAATTTCCAGCATGGTATCGGTAAGGTCGGTCACAAGCTTTGCAAATGGGAGGACTATATTTTGCTTGTAGTCCTCCTTGTGCTCGTTAAACCAGACCTTGCTGTCGTTAAGGGTGTTTTCAAATAAAAAGTCCAAGGACTTTGCCGAAAAGGGCATGGTGATACCTCCGTTATGGTAATAGCTATATAGAAGCCTGAAACATTACCGAGCCGCAAACTTATGCAGCGGAATGGGTAAAGGCGCAGCCTTTTAGTTTAAAGCATCAAGCATAGGTCTTAAAATTTCCTCTGCCTTTTCATAAGCGAAATTGTCGGTGTACTGACGCGCCTTTTGGGTGGCGGCAGCAACGCTGTCCGACGGGAGACTGTATTCAAGCAGCTTGTCGAATACCTGCAGGGCGGTTTCGGAATCCAGCTCGTCAAGAGCGTTCAGAATCGACTTTATACCCGCTTTGAAACGATCCTTGTCGATTGGAGGCTTATCCGCACTGTCACTGTCACCTGACTGAGCCTTCTCCTCTGCTGCTATGACAGGTCTGATATGTCCCAGAAGGTCGGTATACTTTGCAAGAAGGGCAGGGGTGTCCGCTGTTATGCGGTCGTAGTTTTCCTCCTTGCCTGCCATTTCCAGCTGCTTTGCCATCTCGGAAAGCTCGTTTGCTCCGACGGCAAGTGAGGAGCTTTTAAGTCCGTGAACCTCTATGGTGTAGTTTTTATAGTCCCGTTCCCTTGCAAAAAGGGCGATCTTTTCAATGCATTCATCAGCGGTCTCCGAATAGGTTTTCAGTATGGACATATATGTTTCCATATCGCCACAGAGCTTCAGACCATCACCGATATTGATGCCCGGGATAGAGAATCCGTAATTTTCTTCGGGAGCTTCATTTTCCTGAGGCTCCATGATACTGTCATCAATAATGCCAAGCATACCGAGAGTGTCCATCTGAGCGTCCCGGACAGTTTCCTCGGTCTTGCCTGCAGCTTTCACATATGTGACCATATGCTCGGGAAGCCACTCTGCAAGGATCTCCTCCAGACGGTTTATCTGTATAGGCTTTGAAAGGAAGTCGTTGAAGCCGGATTTTAAGAACATCTCCTTTGCGCCGTCCACTGCGTTTGCCGTAAGAGCGACAATGGGCAGATCTGATGTGTATGCGTCTCCCTGACTGCGTATCAGCCCCGTAGTTTCAACGCCGTCCATGCCCGGCATCATATGATCCATAAATACCAGGTCATAGTAGCTTGAATTTATTTTGTCAATGGCAGCGCGTCCGCTGTCTGCAAGATCGGGCTTTATCCCGTAGCTGGACAGGATATGGGAGGTAACGTTCAGATTTACCTTGTTATCGTCAACAACAAGGACTCTTGCCTCGGGAGCGTAGAGAGTAAGCTCCTTTTCCTTTTCCTTTCGTGTAAATACTGCATTCGGGGATATAGACTCGGAGCTGCTTACCTGCTGCCATACCACTACCGTGAAAGTGGATCCCTTTCCGTATTCGCTTTCAACGGTGATGCTTCCGTCCATGAGAGCCGCCAGCTTTTGTGATATGGACAGTCCGAGACCGGTACCCTCTATCTCTCTGTTTCTCATGGAGTCCACCTGCTGGAAATTGGAGAACAGCTTTGATATGTCCTCCTGCTTGATTCCTATGCCGGTGTCGATTATTCTGAAGCCCACACATATCTTGTCGTCTGTCCGCTGTACTTCCCTGACAGCAAAGGTTATGCTTCCTGTTTTAGTGAACTTTACAGCGTTTCCAAGCAGATTGATAAGTATCTGCTTCAGCTTTATTTCGTCGCCGTACATTTTGGAGGGGAGATCTTTGTCTATATCGGCTATAAGCTCAACGGTCTTTTTGCTTTCAAGCTGGACCTCGATTATGCTTACCACCTCACGGAGCATATTTTCCGTATTGTACACCGAGGGTACAAGCTCCATCTTTCCGGACTCTATCTTTGAGATGTCAAGGATATCGTTGACGATGGTGATAAGATTTTTTGCTGCGGCTTTAATGTCATTTGCATAGGTGTAGTTCTGCTCACGGACACAAAGCTCTGCAAATCCCAGTATGGCGTTCATGGGAGTACGTATCTCATGGGACATATTTGCAAGGAAGTCGCTTTTTGCGTTGTTTGCCTTGTCCGCTTTTTCCTGCATATCGATAAGCTGATTGACGTACTCTCTTGTTTCGGTGACGTCAAGTATCAGCAGGGCGAAGCCTGTAACGTTTCCATCGTCGTCGTGTATTTTCGAGATACGCTTTTCGTAGTATTTATCTTTCAGATCAAATTCGGTCCAGTCAGGCTTTTCGATAAGCTCCTTTATCATTTCCCTGCCTTTGCCGTCGTCGCCCTGACCTGACAGGAATGGGAATATTTTCTTAGCTGCAGAATTTGCGTCCACAACGTTCATTTTCATGTCGGTGACCAGCAGAGCGTCGTCCATAGTTTCTATGACGCTGTTTCTTGCGGATGTGACAACGTCTTCCACCCTGTTATGGTAGATGATGAAGTAAATCAGCACACAGCTGAGCACCATCATGATGGAGGTAAGGTCAAAGCCGCCGAACAGCTTTACGGCGCTTATTATTTTTGCGATAAGCGGCAGGACTGCTGCCGAGCATATTGATACAGAGTGCTTGAAATTATTGAAGCCCCGCTTTTTGCATCCGCTTATTACGAACAGGACTATCAGAACGCTCTGGGCAGCCATTGAAGCTGAGATAATGAAAAATCCCCAGTTATATTTTACCTCGGGAATGAACATGAGACCGGAGAAACTGCTTTCAAAGCTTCTGAAGAAAAAGTGCATCCTGCTGTCTGTCATAGCGGTTACAATTCCTATCATATCCAGACCCAGCAGACCTGCACCCACATAGCCGGGGAGTGTTACATCGCAGTATTTGCTGCAGAAGCAGTATATAAAGTAAAGAGAAAAAGCCGCGCCCATAACGTCAATTGTGTTGACTGCCAGCGCGGCATCCGTACTTTCTGAGAGTATGACCATTGTATAGCCTATACTGCCCACAAATGACGACATCACCGCTGCTGTAAGCATGGAGCTTACATCCTCGCTGTGTCTTGCAAGCATATAGACTGTAAATAAAAATATAACTATTATACTTAATATCTGTATTGTCATAAGAACCGTCATCATACTGCACGCTGCTCCTTGGTTCTGAGGCATTCCTCGATCTTATCGCTTATGCTTATAAATACATCTGTGAGGGCGGGGTCAAAAAATACTCCCTTATCCTCGGTGATTATCTGCATCGCCTTTTCGTGGGAAAATGCATCCTTGTAGGAGCGCTTGGATGTGAGAGCATCATACACGTCCACAATGGAAAGGATCCTTGCGCAGAGAGGGATATCCTCTCCTGCTATGCCTGAGGGATAGCCTGTGCCGTTCCATCTTTCATGGTGGTAAAGAGCCATGTCCCTTGCGATATGCAGGAAGGAGGTGTCGGAATCCTCGACGATCTTCATGGTATCATAGATCTTGTCAAATGCGGAGGCTCCTAACAGTGAGTGGTTTGCAGAGTCTTCAACGGAGCTGAAGATGTGCAGGAAGGTGTCTCCTCCGATATTTGTATGAGTCTTCATATGTTCAAATTCTTTCTCGTCCAGAACGCTTTCCTTCCGCAGGACAGAGTCGTTTATGCCTATCTTGCCTATATCGTGAAGGGGAGCTGCTCTTACAAGATCCCTTTTATAGGAGGGGGTAAGTATATCCTTGTACGGGTCGAGCTCTGAAAGCTCGTCAAGGAAGATGGAAAAATACCGGGTGGTATTCTTGATGTGACCGCCTGTGGTGCCGTCTCTGGACTCAACAAGCTCCGCAAAGCAGTAGGACATAACATCCTGCAGACGCTCAATAACGGCAGTCTTCTCGTCCACCATCTCTTCCAGATGATGACGGTACCCGCTGAGCTCCAGCTGCGTTTCGATACGGCTGAGCATTATCGCAGTGACAAATGGCTTTCTGATAAAATCCACAGCCCCCAGTTCAAGACATCGAAGCTCCATATCCGAGTCAACCTCTGCAGTGAGGATAATAACGGGTATATTGGCTGTGGACTGGTCTGATTTGAGAGCTGAAAGGACGTCACAGCCGTCCATTTCAGGCATATTCACATCAAGCAGGATAAGGTCCGGAATGACCTTTCCGAGAAATTTCAGTGCCTGAGCACCAGAGCTTGCCAGCGTCAGCTTATATCGGTCTCCAAGAAGCTTCTGAGCGTATTTAAGATTTGATGGCACATCGTCTACTACAAGAATATGCTTTTGTGCTGTTTCAGACATAATCAGGATCCCTTTCAAGCAATTATTAGAATGGACCAATACAGGGGAATCTAAAAACAATGACCGCAGAACGGACATATCATGTCAGTCACAGATGCCGGTATTACAGCGGAGCTGCGTGTATTTCTCCGTCCTCGCTGAGGACTATCCTGGTGCGGACGTATTCATCCTCTACCTTGAATGTAGCGTCGTTTATAACGATTTTTACGCCGGGGTACATATATCCCGAGCATTTTACCGACAGATACTGCTTCTGTGCAAGAGCGATATCTATCTCATTGATACGCTGGATCAGCTTTTTGGTCTCCACTCCGATGAGTATCTTCTGGCGGCAGGCATTGCCGAGGATCTCTTCCTTGTCTTCGGGAAGGGTGTGGAGCTCTTTTTTCTTATGGTTCAGGAATTCGATGATCTGCACTACCTTTTCAAGGTCGCCTGACAGCTTTTCGATCTGTTTGTTTACATTTGCTTTTTCTTCGGACAGCAGCGCATTGTCTCCTATAGTAAGCAGGGTGGGAGTATAATTTTTGGTTCCCGCACCTGAGATCTCAACGCTGTTGAGACAGGTGTATTTTCCTCCCATAAGACCGCCGCCGTTCTTGCCCTTGGTGGTAAGGTATCCTCCGCAGTAAACATCGCAGATGATGAAGTTTGAGGATGTAACGTCTCCGTCGCAGCGGATATTTGAGTGCTCACAGAAGTTGATGGTCACCGACCCGTGGGCAACTACAGTTGAATTGATGCATCCCTTTTTGATAAGTATGTCTCCGTCCGCTTCAAGCACGGCACCGTTTACATTTCCGTGGACGATGATGTTGGCGTTTGAGGATATCTTGAATCCCTCAAGCACCTCGCCCTTGACGATAACGTCTCCTACAAAGGAAATGTTTCCCACAGAAGAGTCCAGATCCCCGTTGATAGTAACTACCTGTTCAATGCAGAAGGCACCGTTCTTGTAGTTGATATTGCCGTCAACGGAAGCAACTATCTGTTTTCCGTCGGGAGTAAGGGCAGTGTTTGTTCCCAGACCGTACTGAGCCTTTCTTCCGGGCTTCTGTCTCAGGACTCTGCCGCGCACGTCCATACCGGGAGTGCCCTCGGTGGGCATAGTTATATCTGCAATAACATCGCCTGCATAGACTGTTCTTACCATGCCGAGATTTTTATAATCTACAAAGCCGCGGTCGTCCTCAACAGGAGCAGCAATGTTCTGCTTATCGTAATAATATGTGATCGTGCCGTCAATACCGTTTTCAGGCTTGGTCCATTCTGCGATAACGTATTTGTCGCCGTACAGCTTTTCAAGAACGATACGCTTTATCATATCATCTTTGATGCCGTAAGTGATCTTATTGGCATCAAGAGCGCTTCTTATAAGGCTTTCAGAAACTTCCTCGCCGCCGAATTTGGGACCGTTGACAAGAACGTATGCTTCAGAGGCATTTGAAGCCACAGAAACACTTACGGTGCTGTGAACGGGCAAATTTACTTTTGTATCAGGCATAATATCCCCCTTGTCCGGATTTTTATTGGTCTGCCGGCTGCTTACGGATAACCGTGAAGGACAACCGACCCTTTATAATCAATTATACAGCATTACGGAAAAAAAAGCAATAGAATATGGATTTTTTTATAAAATGTTAATAGGAAAAGTTTTCCGCGTATCAGAACATATTGTTTCTGATCTCCTTGGCGGCATATCTGCCCTCCAGAGTCTGACCGGGAACGTCGGGGTGGAGACCGTCACGAAGGTATTTTCCTGTACCCCCGATGACCTCGAATTTTTCGCATATGCCGCTGTTATGGAAGCAGTCTATTACCTGCGCGGACATTCCTCCTGCCACCTTGCGGAGGGTTTCAACTACCTTTTCGTTTTTCTTGTTGAACTCAGGGTCTGCTGCCTGAATGGGAGTGAGCACGAACACCCTGCACAAGGGGAACTCCTCCATGATGCGCTGGATGCACCATCTTGCTGCTCCTGCTTCGGTAAAAAGGTCTATATTCTCATTGCCCTCCAGCTCCTTGCCTGTAAGTGCTTTGCAGGGGTCTCCCAGACAGTCGGCAGTATCGTTTGTGCCCATTGCAAAGGCAAACAGGTCGGGGGCGGGAGACTTTCCGCTCTTAACGTCCTCTATGTATCTTTGTGTGTGGACTACGGCGCAGTTGTTGGCTCTTTTCTGAAGCTCGTTCAGGTCGTCGGTGGGCTCCCAGCCGTCGCTGATGCCTGCAAAATCAGGGTCTGTATAGTTCTGGGTAGTGACGCTTTTGTCTCCTGCAGTCATGGTGCGCTTGTACCACACTGCGCTTCCCACTGCAACGTTGTAATGACTTGCCATGCCAAGCTCCTTATAGACGTGATACGACCACTGCTCTCCTGCGGTGATGCTGTCTCCGTCCACACCGAAATTAAGCTTTGAAAAATCCATAATATCACACATCTTTCCGATAAAATTTACTTAATTTAATGATACCATTTTTTTGTGTGTATGTCAATACGGCTGCAGCGCATAATATGTATATGGAAAAGGAAATTATAAGTACAGACCTGGTTATAATCGGCGCAGGTCCTGCGGGGATGTCCGCAGGCATCTATGCATTGCGGGCAGGAATAAGACCGGTGATTCTGGAAAAGGGCATCGTGGGAGGTCAGGTCTATCAGAGCAGCACCGTGGAAAACTACCCCGGCTGTCCCGGGATAACAGGTGCGGAGCTTTCGGAACGTTTCAGGGGACACCTTCTTTCCCTTGGCGGGGAGATAGACGAGTTTGATTTCATCGAAAGGGCAGAGCTTTCAGACAGTGAAAAGCGCATAGTCACCGAGCAGCACATTTACGAGCCCACCGCGGTCATCATTGCGACGGGAGCGGTCCCAAAGGCTCTGCCTGTGAAAAATGAACCGAAGTTCAGGGGAAAGGGCATCCACTACTGCGCAGTCTGTGACGGTCCTGCCTACAGGGATAGAACCGTGGGGGTCATAGGAGGCGGAAGCGCAGCAGCAGAGGAGGCTCTGTACCTTGCGGGGCTGGCGGAAAAAGTTCTGATGATACGCCGGAAGGACTCCTTCAATGCGGAGCGTGCCATCATTGAAAAGCTGGAGAGCACTCCGAACATTGAGATACTGTACAACACGGATCTTATTGAAACAGGGGGAGGGGACTGTCTTGAATATGCTCTTGTAAACGATGTCCTCACCCATGAAAAGCGCAGGATACCCCTGTCAGCAATTTTCACCTATATAGGAAGCTCTCCTCAGACGGACTTTCTGAAAAAAAGCGTCCGGTTAAATCAGGACGGGTATATCCCCACAGATGAGGATATGCGCACAAGCGTAAGCGGGGTCTTTGCAGCGGGGGACGTGCGTGTGAAGCATTACAGGCAGATAGTAACTGCCGTTTCGGACGGAGCTGTCGCGGCTCTGGGGGCGGAAAAATATATTACATCCATGAAAGTGAGGAACAGACCATGATAAAGGTTTTTTCATCCGATAACTGCGGATGGTGCACAAAGCTGAAATCCTATCTTGACAGCAAGCGCATAAGATACGATGTGATCGACGTGAACGAGTCCAGGGAAAACTATCAGCGTCTTGTGGAGGTGTCCGGACAGACGGGGATACCCGTTTCCGTTTTCGACAACGGAGAGGTGGTCGTTGGCTTTGACAAGGCAAGGATAGACAGGATAATAGGGTCGTGAGAAATATTAAAAAAGCAGATATGGCACGCTTTAAGCCATATCTGCTTTGTTTTGTTTGGATATACTATGCCTGGTCAGTCCGGAATCGTATTACTTGACTGCAACAACATACTGACCGTAGTGATCGATGTTAAAGCTCAGGTTGCCTGTAGCAGATACCTTTCCGCTTGCGATCTTAACGATCTTGCCGTCCTTGTACTCGTAAACAGTTGCTGTCTTGCCCTTAAGCTCCTTGCCAACGTTAGACTTGATTCCTACCTTGCTTAAGCCGCCGAAATCGCCGTCGTTGTCAAAGTTGAGCTGAACCAGCTTTTTGCTGTCCTTAAGTAGCTTGCTGCTGCTGATCTGCTTCTTGGTAAGGAAGTTTTTGCCCTTTGTAAAGTCAAGGTCAGCTGCCTTTCCTGTCATGTCACTCTTGGAAATTGTTACCTGGAGGGATGCATTGTACTTAACAGTTATCTTCTTTACGCTCTTGTTTGCTTTGAATGCTGCAAGAACATCTGATTTGATACCGTCAGCGGGTGCCTGGATAGTAATGCTGGGTTTAGTTGTATTTTTTACACTGGAAGCAGCCTCTTTAGAAGAAGCGGGTGCGATGTTTGAAGAAGGAATGGATGCTCCTGCAGGTGCAGCACCGGGAGCGCTTGATCCGCCTCCGAGAGAAGCTGAACCTGTGTTTGAAGCAGGAGGTGTTGTTGTGCTTCCTGAATCAGAGGAAGGAGGTGTTGCTGTGCTTCCGCTGTTATCGTCCTTGTCGCCGTTGTCCTTGTCGCCGTTGTCCTTGTCGCCGTTATCCTTGTCATTGTTGTCCTTGTCACTGTCATCATCGTCGCCGTCATCCTCTATATCACCATTGGGATCGTCATCGGGGATGATCTCTTCCTCAGCTGCTTCAACAGTGACTGTTGTAGGATAGCTCTTCATTTTATCTGTCTTTGCAATATCATCTGCGGGATAGTAAGCCCAGATCTCAGCCATACCCTCTGCAACAGCGGTAACAACGCCGTTATTTACAGTAGCAACCGTTTCGTTGTTTGATTCCCATGTAACCTCTGCGTTTTCTACCAGAGCGCCTGAAGTATCATTTGCATTAGCCATTTTATATACTAATGCATGGAAAGTAACGGTGTCACCTACAGCGATGGTGATGTTATGATTGCCGCTTTCTTCCGCGTCCTTAACTACAACGAAGTAGCCTTCAAACTCGGGGTCTGTTTCTGCGGGGGGAGTTGTGGGAGTGTCGGTGCCGCCGCCCTGGTTTTCGCCGCCTGTACCGGTGCCGGGTTTGCATCCGCCGTCACCGCAGTCAGCGCATTTGCCGTCTGAGCAGGTACCTGTGCATTTGCAATTGCTGTCTTTTTTGCAGTTAGGGCAGGTGCATTTTTTTGTGGGGGTGTCTGCTTCTTTGCAATTGCAGTCTCCGTCACTGCACTTACCTTCGCATTTGCCATCACAGGTTGTGTCTGTGCAGCCGCATTCGCCGGTTTGGGGTGCAGGATTGCATACTGTGCATTCGTTATTGGAGCACTTTGTAGATGGCGAACAAGTTTCTACGTCACAAGTGGTACATCCATCGCTTGCTGATTCACAAGCGGAACATTTAGGATTGCATACTGTGCAATTAGCCTCGTTACACTTTGTGCTTGGGCTGCAACCGTCCCCCGAACTACTACAGTCGGTGCAACTATCGCTTGCTGACGTACAAGCCGCACATGTGCCGTCGACTACCGCACTTGCAAACAGCGGAGTAACTGCAACAGTGGTTATTACCACTGCAGCTGCAGCCACTGAGGCAATAAGTTTTTTGATCTTCATTTCAGAAAATCCTCCTTAAAAAATTTTTTCGGTATTATTTTATTAAAATAAATAATATCGTATAACTTATTATACAGTAAAAATAATTTTATGTCAACTATATGTTGATAATAATCTTTCTGTTAGTGTACAATAATGTTGTATTCTTAACTTGGATTATTGTAAAAAATGACATATAAAAAATATGAAAGGAGATTGCCGCAGGTCAGAATTTAAGAGGAAGACTGGCTGTGCGGCGTGATCTTATGGTCGATGTTATGTTGAATTTTGGAAACAGACTTTCTAATTTGCGGAAACAGCACCATATGACCCAGCAGATTCTCAGCGAAAGACTGAATGTAACAAAGGCAACTGTAAGCTCATATGAGACCGGGATACGTTTGCCGTCTTATGATGTGCTTATCAAGCTCTCATACATTTTTCACGTGTCTGCCGATTATCTTCTTGGCATAGAGGAAAAAAGTACACTGTCAGTGGACGGCTTGACACCGGGGCAGATAGAGATCATAACCTCGCTTATTTCAGAATTCAAAAACGAAAAATGACCCCCCGTTCGGTTTATACGCCGGACAGGGGAGTTTTCCTTTATTTTACTGTATCCACATTTGCATTTGCAGGGACATTGTGCTATACTGTAATTACGAATTTTTTCCGAGGAGGATCACAATGCCCCGCATACTTGTAATAGACGACGATATGCACATAGGAAATCTTTTAGAGGAGACCCTGTCCCGCGAGGGCTATACCGTTTCAAGAGCTTATTCGGGGACAGAGGCTCTTCTTGTGCTGTCAAAGCAAAAGCCCGACCTGATACTTCTTGACCTTATGCTGCCGGGACTTTCCGGAGAGGAGCTTCTCCCGCAGATAAAGGACATCCCCGTGATAGTCGTAAGCGCAAAAATAGACCCCTCAGGCAAAGCGGACCTGCTTCTCGGCGGAGCGGCAGACTACGTCACCAAGCCTTTTGACATGGGCGAGCTGCTTGCAAGGATAACCGTCCGGCTCAGGGACAGAAGCAGCTCCTCCGGAAGCCCGACGCTGACCTTCGGGGATATCACTCTCCGCACCGATACCCACACAGTCACCATAGAGGGGACGGAAATACATCTGACCCGGACGGAATATGCGATCCTGAAGCTTCTTATGCAGAACCCTGAGCAGGTCACAGCAAAGCTGACTATCCTTGACAAGATCAGTGAGGATACTCCCGACTGCACCGAAAGCTCCCTGAAGATACACATAAGCAACCTGAGAAAGAAGCTCCGCTCCGTAAACGGCAGGGACTATATCGAAGCAGTCTGGGGCATCGGCTTCAGAATGCGGGACGGGGAGTAAGATCTTTACCGAATCTTTACTGTTTCCTTAACCGTTTTCTTAACTGTTTGGTGATATACTGTTTTCAGAAAGAAAAGGAGGTCTTTAAATGGACTATGTTCTGAAAACAAATAA
>JAFLUI010000080.1 GCA_022508825.1 Oscillospiraceae bacterium | reverse complement strand
TGGCACTTGTTTGAAGCCAAAAAAGAATTGAAACGAGGTATGGATACGATGAGAAAATCAAGCGAACTCAGATTTAACCCAATTAAGTTCCACTCCTATGGAATCAATGGTTCTGCAGGCACAAAATCTCCGGACGAGTTTTTCAGGTCGATGCTGTCCCAGAATATCTGCTATTGTGTACGCAATACGGCAAAAACGGTGAATGAGATCGCCGACGATCTGGGTGTTTCCCCGGTGTACGTGGAATCAGAAGCGGAATTTCTTGAGGAATACGGCTTCCTGCAAGCACAAAAAGATAAGTATATAGTAAATTTCATAATCAGTGAGCCGTCTGCGGAGCTGCTCATTATGCAGAATAATATGTATAAGAGAGCTGCGGGATTGTTCGCAAATGATCTGTATGATGAGCTGGTCTCCTCCGGAATCCTTGACGATCCGGACATTATATGCAGCCAGACCGATCTGCCTGTTTCTTTGAATGGATCCCCGAAAGCAGACAGAAATTTCATTCTGTGGTCACTGATACCGTATATTGCAGCCTGGTCAGGTGAAGATCTGATGGATAACAGCATCTCTTTTGAGGAAGCTGCAACAATACGTCCTGACGGCGCTTATAATATTTTTCACGCATCTGTTGTTCCCGATGAAATATCCCTCCCGGAAGACTATGTGTATATGAAGAACTGGTGCGGACCGATGTGGAACGGCAGCAGCCGTCAAATGATGTGGCAGATCGATTCGGAATGGTCAGACAGATTGCCTGCTGAGGAAAGAAATATCCCCGAAGAACAGGAAAGAGTAATTGCACTTTACAACCTTGAAAAGGAGCAGCCCCTGTCTAAATTAGATTATGCATGGCTATCGGAACGAGGATATATCAGGACGAACGGAGACTATGACGGGAATTTCAAGGCATTATGGCAGATCGTTATTCTGGCAGGCAAAGAGATCAATGATAAGCTGCTGGCTGTAGGTGAACGTATCAAAGAAAAGTATCAAACCGAATTTAAAGAATTAAAATCGGCTTATACCAATGCTGTGCTTGAATCCGTTCCGGCGCATCTCAGGAAGATAAAAGAGTATGAACTGCAGTTTGTGTTTCATTCTGATGGCTGGTTCCTGGCACACTGTATTACGGAGCTTATAAATAACGGCAAGCTGAAGAAACCATCTGACGAGCAAGGAAAATCATTGACTACGCTGATCGTCGATGCATACTCTTGACAGAGAATGTCTTTTTTATCCATAAAATTGATACCTATATTTTTTCGGAAATCGATTGACAGTTCATTTGAAATATAGTATAATTTACTTAGTCACTCACAATGCCGCATGAAACAATCGCAAATTAACTGAAAGCTTTACAAAAATTATGTAAAAGGGGGATATATTTATGAAAAAAGATATTTCAGAAGAAGATCTTATTAATTTTCTTACTTCTATTTTGAATGTTGAAGGAAAAATATCATTATCAGATTTTAAACAGCGTGTACTCAAATCTTTTAAATTATCAGACCATGATCTGAGTCCTTCACCTACCCGTCCGGGCGAATTAATATATGAGCAAAAATGCAGAAATTTAGTATCACACAAAAATTTTCCGCATAATATGATCGCTTATGAAAATTGCACTTTTATAGCCCGATAATAGAAAAACGCCAGCATGGTGAGTATGATCACTGCTAAAAAGTCTGCCTTTACGGGTAGACTTTTTTATGATAAAGATACATTCACATTATGTACAAACAAAAATCACTTTATTTTTATAAAATACCCAAAAAATGTCTGACAGACCGTCCTGTTAAACTTTTATAAAAAATTTTTAATTTTGTACAAAAAACTGTTGCTTTTTTTCTTTGATTGGTGTATAATATATAATATAACTAATTAATAAGACTTTTTACGCTGTTTTTTCAGTTCAAGGATACAGCGTATATAAAATTCAGGAAGGAGATTTCCTATGAATACCAATATTTTACTTGAAAGCGGCACAAATGAGCTTGAGCTGCTTGAATTCCAGGTCGGGGACGGCAACTACGGAATAAACATCTCCAAGGTAGTTGAGATCCTGATCAACCAGAAGGTCACCCCTGTGCCCAATTCACCTGACGAGGTAGAGGGAGTGTTTATCCCACGTGATAAGCTGATCTCAGTTATAGATTTACATAAGGTAATACAGGTCTCTCATACCCCCACAGAAAAGGAAATGTTCATCATCTGTGAGTTCAACAGTATGAATGTTGCTTTCCACGTTACAAACGTAAAGGGTATACAGAGAATATCCTGGTCTGATATTTCAGACCCCCCTGCTGTTTCAAACGGCGATAATTCCAGAGCAGCGGGACTTTCCACAGGTGTTGCCAAGATCAACGGAAAGATCATTATCGTACTTGACTTTGAAAAGATCGTTTCCACCCTTAACAAGGATGCAGGTCTTGATACTCACGGTCTTGAAACTCTTGTAAGACCTAATGAGGTGATCGGCAATAAGCGTATAGTTGTTGCTGACGACTCCAAGTTCCTCAATAAGATGATTACCGACGCTCTCGGAGATACAGGTTATCATAATATCGTTTCCTTCAGCAACGGTGAGGACGCATGGAAATATGTTTCCGGCTTCCGCAATAAGGGTGATGATATCACATCACACATCTCCTGCATTATCAGTGATATCGAAATGCCTAAGATGGACGGTCACAGATTTACAAAGCTTGTAAAGGACGACCCTGTCCTCCGCAAGATCCCTGTTCTCCTGTTCTCCTCGCTTATCAATGCGCAGATGATAGAAAAGGGTAAATCTGTAGGTGCGGACGCTCAGTTCTCCAAGCCTCAGATCAAGGATCTTATCGCTTACCTGACCAACATTCTTTCAGATTAAGTTTTATGCAGAATAATGCTTGTCCTCCGATAAATTTCGGAGGACATTTTTATTTATTCCGACGATTTTTATTGTTGTCCTATAATCGACAGTTTTTTATCGCCTGACAAGTTATAATTAGGATGTACCAAGCTTCTGAGGTGTTTATCATGTACATATACGTTGATGTGCTTATTATTATAAATATCTATGCAAATTTCTTTCTGCTTAAGACCACCGCCAGACTTACTCACTCCCCCGTAAAAAACAGCAGATGTATCGCCGCAGCAGCCATAGGAAGTCTTTTTTCCCTGATAATACTCCTTCCCCGTCTTGGCGCTCTGCTTCTGCTTATCATAAGACTTCTTTCAGCAGCATTGATGATAGTTATCACTTTTGGAAAAAAGCCATACGAACCGCTTTTTGAAAAGGGACTGGTCTTTCTTTTCGTATGCTTTATCTTTGCAGGTATAGAATACGGACTCTCCGTCTTTTCGGGAGGTCAGAATATGATATGGCACAATTCGGTGCTGTATGTAAATATCTCCCTGCTTACTCTGGTAATATCCACCATAATATCATATGCAGCAATTTCCTTTTTCAGATATTATCTGGACGGAAAAAATTCCTCCGACGAAAAATACACCATCACAATAACAAAAAACGGCAGGAGCATCTCTCTGGACGCTGTCTCAGACACCTGCAACAATCTCACCGACGTTTTTACAGGAAAACCTGTGATAGTCTGCGGAAGAAGCAGTCTTTCCGGACTTTTTGAAAGTACAGAGCTTGACGCCGTCTTATCGGGAGACAACACGGACTATATCAGCGGATGGAGGCTTATCCCCTTTTCCACCATAGCTTCCGACGGGATGCTCCGCACCTTTCAGCCTGAGTATGTCATTGTCTGCAGTCAGGAAAGCGGCAAACGCCGCTCCGCAGATGTTTACATAGGAGTTGTCAGCAGAGACATGGAATATGCGGTATTTAATCCAAAAATTCTTTGAATAATTATTTTATATAGAAAGGATCGGTCATCAAATGAACATCATCGAAATAACCAAAGCAGAGTTAAACAGGCTCATATTCAGAAAAAGGGTCAAGGACATCTTTTACATAAACGGTCCGGAAACGCTTCCCGCACCGCTTTCCAAAGATCAGGAGGAGGAAGCCTTCCAGCTTCTGGAGATCGATGCCGAAAAGGCAAGACAGCTTCTTATCACACACAATCTGCGTCTTGTTGTATATATAGCCAAGAAATTCGAGTCCACGGGCATAGGCATAGAGGATCTTGTCTCAATAGGTACTATCGGACTTATAAAAGCGGTAAAGACCTTCTGTCCCAGCAAGAATATCAAGCTTGCCACCTACGCCTCCCGATGCATAGAAAACGAGATACTTATGTTCCTGCGGAAATCCAGCCAGTATAAGAACGAGATATCCATAGACGAGCCGCTCAATATCGACTGGGACGGCAATGAACTGCTTCTTTCCGACATTCTTGGCACAGACGAGGACACCGTCAACGGCGGCATTGAAAACGAGGCAGAGAAAAATATCCTCCTTGAAGCGGTGGAGCGCCTCCCCGAGCGTGAAAAATGCATCATGAAAATGCGGTTCGGGCTTATCGACGGCAAGGAAAAGACCCAGAAGGAGGTCGCCGACATGATAGGCATTTCCCAGTCCTACATATCCAGACTGGAAAAGCGTATCATCAAAAAGCTGCGGAATGAGCTGGAAAAGGTGATTTTATAATGTATATAAAATGATTTCCATTTATTGCTT
The DNA here is from genome assembly GCA_022508825.1 of Oscillospiraceae bacterium. Classification (GTDB taxonomy): domain Bacteria; phylum Bacillota; class Clostridia; order Oscillospirales; family Ruminococcaceae; genus RGIG8773. Next base: position 8,743 of record JAFLUI010000080.1, on the reverse strand, counting down.
ACATACATGGTGAATATTAAAAACTGCTCCTGACAATAATCTTAACAGAAATTATTGTCGGGAGCAGTTGTTATGTATTACAATAAAGTTGATATAAGCGGCGTGGACACGTCCAAATTGACGGTGCTTAAGGAATCGGAAAAGATGGAGCTTCTGAAAAAGTGCAGACAGGGTGACAAGGAAGCCCGCAAAAAACTTATCAGCGGAAATCTGCGCCTTGTTCTCAGCGTTATTCAAAAATTTATAGGACGTGGAGAAAATGCCGACGACCTTTTTCAGGTGGGCTGTATAGGACTTATTAAAGCCATCGACAACTTCAACACCGATCTGGACGTCCGTTTTTCCACCTATGCTGTACCAATGATCTGCGGAGAAGTACGCAGATATATGCGTGACAATAATCCGATCAGGGTCAGCCGTTCTCTCCGTGATCTTGCCTACAAGGCGATGCAGGCAAAGGAGCAGCTTACCGCGCAAAAGCAGAAGGAGCCTACCATGAAAGAGATCGCGGAAATGATAGGTGTGAAGCAGTCCGATGTAGTCCTTGCTCTGGAAAGCATTACAGACCCTGTGTCCCTGTATGAACCTGTCTACTCCGATGCAGGGGACACTCTTTATGTCCTTGACCAGGTGGGAGATAAAAATGACGACACCAACTGGCTTGATGAGATATCCCTGAAAGAAGCCATAAATATGCTCCAACCCAGAGAAAAAAATATCCTGTATCTGCGGTTTTTCCTTGGCAAGACACAGGTTGAGGTAGCAAATGAGATAGGTATCTCACAGGCGCAGGTATCAAGGCTTGAAAAAAACACACTTTGCAAAATCAAGGGTCAGATTTAAGCTCAAGACGCATTTCCGTATTGCCTCTTTCAATAAAACCTTTTTTAAGATAGACAGGCTTTCCCATGGTGGTGGCAGAAAGGTCGATACAGGTGATGCCCTCCGCTCTGGCATCGGAAATGAGCCTGTCCAGCAGCATGGAGGCTATCCCCTGCCGGCGGTAAGCCTCGACGGTGTAGACGTTCATGAGGTAACAGGTCTTACCATTCAGAAAGTGTACGCTGGCAGGCTTTTCCAATCTAACCATAAATATAACAGCAACAGTCTTTCCGCCCGCCTCCGCAAGATAGGCGGTGAAATCATTTCCTATGTGCCTGTCGAAATACCCCGGAAGCTGGGCAAAAAGACTGCTTTTCTGCTTTTCGGACAGCTCCCCCTCCGCATCGGTCTGGTACAGGAAACGGAATTTTACCAGCGTTTCTATATCCGATTTATCCGCAATGCGGACAGTTATATTTTCATTCATCACAAGACCTCTTTTACATATGATAACAGAAAAACAGTATAATACATTATCCGGCGAAATTCAACACTATTTTATTAATTTTTTCCTAAATCCACAGATACTATTGCCTTGACAGCCCGAAGTATGTTATAATTGACTTGTAATATTTTTGGGGTGTGATGATTTGAAAAAATTTGCGGATATCTTTCTTCGGGCGCTTCTCACCGGCTTTGCCATAGGAATAGGCGGGATAGTTTATCTTTCCTGTGACAACAGGTACATAGGCTCCTTTCTTTTTGGCACGGGACTGTTTGTGATACTGTCCTTCGGCTTCAACCTTTTCACGGGAAAGGTGGGCTACGCCGTAGAAAACAAGCCCTCCTACATAATCGACCTTCTTGTCATCTGGCTTGGAAATCTTGCGGGGACTGCCGCAACAGGGGGACTTATCCTCCTGACAAGAGCAGCGCCATCCATATCGGAAAAAGCCGCCGGACTGTGCGACACCAAGCTTTCGGACGGACTGCTCAGCATACTTGTCCTGTCATTCTTCTGCGGGATACTCATGTTTATCGCCGCGGACGGCTTCAAAAAGATCGAGAACCCCGTTGGAAAAATGCTGGTGATATTTCTTCCGGTAATGGTATTCATCCTCAGCGGATTTGAGCACTGCGTTGCAAATATGTTTTACTTTACAGCGGGAATGTCGTGGTCTTTAAAAGCTTTCGGATACCTTTTGTTGATGTCTCTGGGAAATGCTATCGGCGGGATGTTTATACCCTTTGTGAGAAAGTGGTTTGTCAACTAAAAAGAGAGTGGAAACAGCTTCCACTCTCTTTTTAGTTGATCATTAATGCTCAGCCTTGTTCTTCAAAAAATGCCTTAAACGCCTTATATGTCATATAAACGTCAGTCTTTGCCACTACCTCGTAGGGAGCGTGCATTGCCATAACAGGGACACCAACGTCAATGACGTCCATGCCAAGATTAGCAAGGTACGCCGCAACAGTTCCGCCGCCGCCAAGATCCACCTTGCCAAGCTCGCCGGTCTGCCAGATTATATCGTTCTTCTCCATAAGAGAGCGGACCTTGCCCACAAACTCTGCGGAAGCATCGGAAGTACCCGACTTTCCTCTTGCGCCTGTGAACTTTGTCACCACAACACCGTAGTTCAGGAAAGCAGCGTTGCGCTTCTCCACAACGTCCGGGAAGGTAGGGTCAAACGCCGCATTCACGTCAGCGGAAAGACACTCTGTATTTGAGACTACAGTCCTGCCGTTTACGCCGAAGCTTTCCCCTATGTCGTACAGGAAATTTTTCAGGTATGCAGAGCAAAGACCGGTGTTTCCGTCGCTGCCTGTCTCCTCCTTGTCGGTGAGGCAGACAACTGCAGTCTTTGTGACAGTGCTGCATCCGAGAATTGCCTGCAAAGCAGTGTATGCACATACTCTGTCATCGTGACCGTAGGAACCGATAAGACTTCTGTCAAAGCCGATGTCCTTTGCCTTGAAGGCAGGCACCATTTCAAGCTCCGCGGAAAGAAAATCTGACTCGATAATGCCGTACTTCTCATGGAGTATGGACAGTATATTCAGCTTTACCTTGTCGCTTACATCATCATCACGGAATGGTCTTGAACCTACAACGATGTTAAGCTCTTCGCCCTTAATGCCCTCGTTAAGAGTTCTTTTTACCTGCTCCTGAGCAAGATGAGGAAGCAGATCGCTGATGAAAAATACAGGGTCTCCCTCGTCCTCGCCGATGCGGATAGTTACCTTTGTACCGTCCTTTTTGATAAGGACACCATGCAATGAAAGAGGGATAGTCGCCCACTGATATTTTTTGATGCCCCCGTAATAGTGGGTCTTGAAAAGCGCAACCTCGTTGTCCTCGTAAAGAGGATTCTGTTTCAGGTCTATTCTTGGAGAATCAATATGAGCCGCCGCAAGACGAACACCCTTTTCCATGGACTCGCTGCCGATGACTGCAAGGATAACAGCCTTTCCCCTGTTGTTGTAATAGATCTTATCCCCTGCTTTAAGAGACATTCCGGGAGTGTACTCCTTAAAGCCCTCCTCTTTGGCAAGGCTGATGGCGGAATCTGCCGCCTCTCTTTCGGTCTTGGCGCCGTCAAGGAAATCCTTGTAGCTTTCACAGAAATCGTCACACCGGGAGACCTGCTCCTCCGTCATAACAAGTCCTGCGTGCTTTTTCTTCATAAAAAGCTGCTCCTTGAGAAGCTCTGCTGCTGATTTTTCTTTAGACATATCAGGTCATTCCTTTCAATAATGAAAATTTTATTTTTTGCTTTCGTAAAGATTAGTATACCCCTCATAAGCTGTCATAACCTTGTTTACGTAATGCTCCGTAACGCCGGAGGGTATCTGGTCAAGAGTTTTTCCGTCGGAGCTGTATTTCTTGTCCTTAAGCCACTCGTTGACGCTTCCCCTGCCTGAATGGTACGCTGCCAGAGCGGTCTTTTCATCTCCGTATTCCTCATATAAAAGCTTTATGAGAAAGCTGCCGTATTCTATGTTATACTGAGGGTCGTACATATCATCATAGTCAATGTCCCGTTCGTCCCCCATCCTGAATTTTACCCAGTCAAAAGCGTCCTCCATAAGCTGCATAAGACCCCGCGCGCCGACGTTTGACTCTGCTTCATTATTAAAGCTGCTTTCCGTCTTTATTACTGCGTAGATCAGATACTTGTCAATACCCGTTTCAGAAGAGGCAGTCTCCACATAGCTGCTGTACTCCAAGGGGTAGATGTATTTCCTGCTGATAGAGTCAATATTAAAAACGACCCATACAAAACACCCTATAATAAGAATCAGCAGGATACTACTCAGCTTCTTCAGCATTATAATACTCCTTAATTTTGTCCGCTACCTCTTTTGCCTTTTCTTCAAGCAGCTCTGCGGACTTGTTGTTCTTGATGATAAAATCTGAGTGATTGATAAAAAATCTTTCCGTATGCTGGGATGAAAACCGCTCCTTTATCTGCTCGGGAGTGATACCGTCCCTCTTGGCTATTCTCTCCGCCCTGTTCTTTTCCGTAGCCGTGACGCTGATTATCAGGTCACAAAAATCATCCGCTCTGCTTTCAAAAAGTGTGGGAGCGTCCAGAAGCACAAGCTTCTTTTTTTCGTCTGTAAATTTTTTTATCAGCTTCAATATCTCGGATGTTATGTAGGGATAGCTTATTGCGTTAAGCTGCTTCAGCTTATTCTTGTCAGTAAAGACAATATCTGCCAGCTTCTGTCTGTTGAGACTACCGTCCTCATCAAGAATATCCCTGCCGAAGCACTCCGATACCTCTTCAAGGCACTGTGTACCCTTTTCCATGACCTGCCTTGCAATGCTGTCAGCGTCAATGACTGAGAATCCATTTTCCGCAAATACTCTGCAAACCGTAGTTTTGCCTGCCCCGCTTTGTCCTGTAAGACCGATCACCGCAGTATCCGATGAAATGCCCATTCCTTTATCATTCCTTTTGTACTTTTATGATCTCAAACCCTGCCGCCCTTAAAAGACGGTTATAGACCGCAAGTCCCACCCCATCTGATGACGGACACTGGGCGTAGACCTGCCTTGCACCTATTTCGTCAAATTCCCGCAATACAGCAAAGAGTCTTGCTGCCTGCTCTTCGGAAGTATCTCCATAGGAGATACCCGGTATTTTACAATCCGCCGCTGTGCTGTCGAAGGGCATGGCAAAAACGCCCTCTCCCCCGCGGCTGTTTACATATTTCAGATATTCTTTCTCGCTGCCCTCAATTATGGTGACGTTTGCCTTTGGAGAGTAATGCTTATACTTCATCCCCGGAGAACGTACCTGTTCTCCCTCAGATGCCGCCTCTGTGATGTGCCTGTCCGTGATGACCTCCGCAAACTCTGAAAGCTCCTCTGCAGAAACAAACCCTGGACGCAGCAGACGTATCCTGCCATCTTCAAAAGAGATCACCGTACTTTCCACACCCACAGGACAGCTTCCGCCGTCAATGACTGCAGGGATGCGTCCCTCCATATCCTTCATAACGTGTTCCGCCGCAGTCGGACTCGGACTCCCAGAAAGATTTGCCGAGGGAGCTGCTATTGCCTTTCCGCTTGCCTTTATGAGAACTCTCGCCGTCTTATGACCGGGTATCCTTATTCCAACGGTGTCAAGACCTGCACTGGTGATGTCCGGGATCCTGTCCCTTTTTGGAAGCACCATGGTAAGAGGTCCGGGACAAAAATTCTCCGCCAGCTTATATGCAATATCGGGAACGTCACGGACATACTCCTCTATCTGAGAAATATCTGCCAGATGGACGATAAGGGGATTGTCCTGCGGTCTGCCCTTTGCTTCAAAAATTTTCTTTACCGCCACAGGGTTTTCAGCGTCCGCAGCCAGTCCGTAGACCGTTTCCGTAGGCATACCAACAAGCTCACCCTGTCTTATAAGTCCTGCAGCATACTCTATATCCTCTTCCGAGGAGGTCAGCAGTCTTGTTTCATAAGACATCATCATTCGTCCTCACCCTGAGCGGAAAGCTTTGCCGCCTGATCTGCCGTAGCAAGAGCGTCGATTATTTCGTCAAGGCTGCCGTTTAAAATATATTCAAGCTTGTACAGAGTAAGACCTATCCTGTGGTCTGTCACACGGCTTTCGGGGAAATTATAGGTCCTGATTCTTTCGGAGCGGTTTCCGGTTCCCACCTGAGACCGTCTCTCCGATGCTATCTTGTCGTTCTGCTCCTGCATGAGGGACTCATACAGTCTTGAACGGAGTATCTTCATTGCCTTGTCCTTGTTTTTGTGCTGGCTCCGCTCGTCCTGACACTCAACGACCACTCCCGTAGGCAGATGTGTGATACGAACCGCAGACTCGGTCTTGTTGATGTGCTGACCGCCTGCTCCCGATGCGCGGAACACGTCTATTTTAAGGTCTGTAGGAGCGATCTCCAGCTCCACCTCGTCAGCCTCTGCAAGGACAGCCACCGTTACCGTAGAGGTGTGTATCCTGCCCTGAGATTCCGTTTCAGGTACCCTCTGGACACGGTGGACACCGCTTTCATATTTCAGCCTTGAATAGGCACCCTCGCCCTCCACGCTGAAGCTTATCTCCTTGAAGCCTCCAAGCTCGGTGGGATTTGCGTTCAGCACTTCCGTTTTCCACCGTCTGGACTCGGCATACATGGAGTACATACGATACAGGGAGTTTGCAAACAACGAAGCCTCCTCGCCCCCTGCACCGCCGCGGATCTCTATGATAACGTTCTTGTCGTCATTGGGATCCTTAGGCAGGAGCAAAATTTTAAGCTCCTCTCCAAGCTCGTCAAGACGCTCCCTGCTTTCGTCAAATTCAAGCTGGGCAAGCTCCTTCATTTCCTTATCCAGACCGCCCTCGTCAAGCATTTCCTTAGCGTCGTCCATGGACTTTTTGCATTTGCAGTATTCCCTGTACTTCTCCACCACAGGAGTGAGGTTCTTATACTCCTTCATTAACGAAGCATAGAGGTTATTGTCCGAAATAACAGACATATCCGTAAGCTTTTCGCTTATTTCATTGTATTTTTCTTCCGTAAGCTTTAATTTTTCAAACATACCGGTTTTCCTTTCTCATTAATATATACACCGCACGGCAAACGTGCGCCTGCCAAGGAAAACAGCTAAGACTCCCCTGTTTCGGAGCGCTCCACAGATCTTACATTTTTTTCAATTTTGCTTCGGGGGACCATAAATTCCCGTCCGCAGCCCTGACATCTGAGCTTGAAATCCATACCTGAACGAAGCACCAGCATATGATTTTCACCGCAGGGGTGCTTTTTTTTCATCACAAGTATATCCGCAGGGCGAATATCCATAAATATCCAATCCTTTTACTAAAATCAGTTAAACACATTATAGCACATTTTAAGCCTCAAAGGCAATTATTTTCTACGATATTTTTTTAAATTCTAAACAAAATAAAAAACGAAGGACAAAACCGATAACAAAAGAAGCAATTTGCACAAAATCCCATGAAAGGAGAAAACACACCATGAAGATCACAGCACATTTTGATTCACCTGACAGCGCAGATTTTGCAGCAGGAGCTTTAAGAAACGTTCTTTCGCCGCTGTCAGCCATCGAAACAAAGAATCTGCCCTATAAAAGGTCTAACGATAGTATGAACATTTTTACGGCGTATAATACCGTTTCTAATTCCCCCACCTATTCCATGCCAATGTACGATCCCACAGCACAGAACAGATTCATAAGCTCCCGGGAGCAGGACATGATAGGTTCGGATCACATTCTGCAGGTAATATGCCGTAATGAGGAAGCTCATATAGCCTCCCAGATAATAATAAACCACGGCGGAAGAAATATAGCAAAATTATAAGGACACCTCGGGGCATATTGGAGGTATCTCCCGCATAAAATTGAAAAGCAGAAGCAATAAAGAATCTGTCTTCATCAAAACCCGGGAGGTACAAAATGAGTAAATATTGTCCTGAGGGCTCACTTTTTATGACGCCCGAAAACCAAAGCTGCATAAAGTCAATATACACTTTACAAGAAGCAATGCTGCAGGGAAAAATACTGGAAGCCCGCGTCCTGATATGTGACGGAGGGCACAATCTTCACGTAGATCTCCCCTGCGCAAAGGGAGTGATCCCCCGTGAGGAGGGAGCCATAGGCATCGCTGAGGGCACTACCAAGGATATAGCCCTTATAACAAAGGTAAACAAGCCCGTATGCTTCAAGGTAATGAAGCTGGAAAAGGATGAGTCGGGTGCATATACTGCCACACTGTCAAGAAAAGCCGTTCAGGAGGAGTGCATGGAAAGCTTTATTTCCACTCTTACCCCCGGGGATATCATACCCGCCAAGGTCACTCATCTGGAACAGTTCGGAGCGTTTGTTGATATAGGCTGCGGTATACCCTCTCTCATTCCTATTGATGCAATTTCCGTTTCAAGGATATCCCACCCCTCCGATCGCTTTCAGACAGAGCAGGATATTTTCGTAGTTATCAAGGATATAAGCGGCGGCAGGGTGTGGCTTTCTCATAAGGAGCTGCTTGGCACCTGGGAGGAAAACGCCGCCCGCTTCAATTACGGCGAAACGGTCTCAGGCATAATACGCAGCGTGGAGGACTACGGCATATTCGTTGAGCTTGCCCCCAACCTTGCAGGACTTGCAGAGCCCAAGGAGGGCGCAGAGGTTGGTCAGCACGCCAGCGTTTACATAAAGGCTCTTATCCCCGAAAAAATGAAGGTCAAGCTGATAATCGTGGACGTTTTCAACGGAGCCAAACTGCACCGTCCTCCCGAATACTTTCTGACCGAAGGGCATATTTCCAGATGGAGATACTCCTCCGAGCTTTCGCCCAAAGTAATCGAAAGCAGGTTTGGTTCAGATTGAAGAGTATAAATTATCATTTACAAGGCTGAGCCTTGACCCTTATCTACCCCCACCGTC